>NZ_ASSI01000030.1:0-97700 GCF_000466765.1 Burkholderia sp. AU4i
GGCCAGCGCCTTCACGGCCGCGCGGCGGCGGCCCGCGCTCTTCCGATCTAGCGCCGCGTGCGCGGCCTGCGGGTCGAGCCCGGCCGTGAGCCCGCCCAACCTCTGCTGCATCGTTTCGATATGGCGCCATGCCGCGTCGTGCGCCGGATCCTCCGCGCGCCAGCGCGCGAGCGCGGCGTCGAACGCTTCGCCGGTGCGGCCGGCCTGCCGGTCGACCCACCATTCGACCGCGCGACGCGCAACCTGCGGCGGCACCGCCGGCGCTCCCGGGGCGGCCATCGGTCAGGCCGCCATCGCGAAGAAACACTGCGTGCCGGCCTTCACGAGATAACGCTTCACCGTCGCGAGCGACACGCCGAGTTCGCGCGCGATCTCGACCTGCGTGAGCCCGTCGAGTTGCGCAAGCAGGAACGCACGCTTCGCCGCGAGCGGCAGGCCGTCGAGCAGCCGGTCGATTTCGAGCAGCGTCTCGAGCACGACGGCCCGCTCCTCCGGCGACGGCGCATACGCTTCGGGGCGCTGCGCGAGCGCATCGAGATACGCGCGCTCGATCAGTTCGCGCCGCCAGTGGTTGCTCAGCACGCGCTGCGCGACCGTGGTCAGGAACGCGCGCGGCTCGTCGGCGCCGATCGGCTCGTCGCGTGCGAGCAGGCGCATGAAGGTGTCGTGCGCCAGGTCGGCCGCGCGGTGCGCGCAACCGAGCTTCCGGCTCAACCAGCCGCGCAGCCACGCGTGGTGGCCGGTATAGAGGGCGTCGATTTCTCGATGGAGAGACAGCTGGTCAGCAGACATGGCCGGGTTCCGGGGTGCGCAGGCGTCAACGATCTTGTAAATGAGAATGATTATTATATACAAAACTGGGTCGACGACCGGCGTGCCATGCGCGCCGCGACAACACGACAGGAAGGGTGGCGCCGCCGCGATGCCGTCGCCCGACGCGTCGTTAACACATTCATTACACCGCGGCCAAATCGATTCATTAAATAGTTATTTGACGGATCGATAACAATATCCGAACCACCTCGACTCCCCGTCGAATCGGTCGAAATTATCGCGAGATATGCAAGCCGGAATGGCCAAATCGTGAAATGACAATCAATTGATACGTAATTTTCAATAATTCAAATCCCTCGATCGTCGAGACTGGAGCACATCCCTGTCTGCCTCAAGCCACAAAAGAGAATTTCGTTTTTCCGTTTTAATCGCACTCGGTAGTCTCCTGCCATTCCGGATCACGAACACAAGCCAATGCGCAAGGAGATGAAATGAAACGCACGACCCTCTCGCTGATTTCGATCGCGTCATTCGCGGCGATACCCGTCGCGCATGCGCAGTCGAGCGTCACGCTGTATGGCGTGATCGACACGTCGATCACCTACGTGAACCATGCGCAGGGCAAGGACAACGCGTGGATGCTCGGCAACAGCAGCGCGGGCAACCTGGCCGGCAGCCGCTTTGGCGTGAAAGGCACCGAGGATCTCGGCGGCGGGCTGAAGGCGCTGTTCCAGCTCGAGAACGGCTTCGACCCGAGCAACGGCCGGCAGGGCCAGGGCGGCCGCATGTTCGGCCGGCAGGCGTTCGTCGGCCTGACGAGCGACCGCTACGGCACGCTCACGTTCGGCCGCCAGTACGATCCGCTCGTCGATCTCGTGCAGGGCATCACCGCCGACAATTATCTCGGCAGCGTGTTCGCGACGCCCGGCGACGTCGACAACTACGACAACAGCTTCCGCGTCGACAACGCGGTGAAGTACACGTCGGCCGTCTATGCGGGCCTGCAGTTCTCCGCGATGTATTCGTTCGGCGGCATCGCCGGCAGCACCGGCGCCGCGCAATCGTATTCGGCCGCCGTGTCGTACAACAACGGGCCGTTCAGCGTCGCGGGCGGGTACTTCCACGCGACCAACAGCCCCGCGTCGAACACGCTGCGCAACGGCTGGACCAGCTCGTCGGACGGCACCTTCGACGGCCCGATCAACAACGGTTATGCGAGCGCGCACTCGATCGGCATCGCGCGCATCGCGGGCCAGTACGTCGCCGGCCCGTTCACGTTCGGCGTCGGCTACAGCAACGCGCAGTACCGCCGCGATGCGAGCTCGGTATTCAACTCGAACGAGCACTACAACACCGGGCAAGGCTTCGTGAACTACCAGGCGACGAACGCGCTGCTGGTCGGCGTCGGCTACAGCTATACGCGCTCGGGCGGCGACACGTCGGCCACCTATCACCAGGTATCGGCCGGCGCGGACTACAACCTGTCGAAGCGCACCGACGTCTACCTGACCGCCGCGTACCAGCACGCAAGCGGCCGGACCGGCGACGGCAACGGCGGCTCGATGGACGCGCAGGCGTCGATCGGTTCGTACGGCTACGCGGGCACGAGCTCGCAGACGATGGTCAACCTCGGCCTGCGTCACCGCTTCTGATGCAGAACGGCCGGCTGCCCACCGTGCGGCCGGCCGAATCCGCATCGACCGATACGGCGGCACCGGCCGCCGGCGTATTTCCCGATCGCCTTTTCATCGCCCGTTTCACCACGGATATCGGCTGCCTGCCGATTTTCATCCGGTTTGATTCAGCACCGGTTTCCCGGGATGAATGACGCGATGCGTCAGTATTCCGGCGCCGCCATTGCCCCGGCATTCACCGGGAAATCCGGCCATATTTACCGATAATGCTTCGCCGCACGCCGTGATCGGACACGATAAAAAGGCGTGTCGGGCGCATGGGCAAATGCAAAGGAAAGTTTGACGCGAGCCATTTGCCTGCTCGCTATGGCAAACTTCGCGTCTCGCGTAATTTCCTTGCACCGGGCGCCCGGATTCCGCCCCATCCTGCCATGCCGCGTCAGACCACCCGTTCGATCAGCCGAGAAACGCTGAAAATCGCCTCGACGATTGCGCTGTCGTGCGCGCTGCACGGCGTCGCGCGGGCCGATTGCCTCGACGACGCGGCCGCGTTCCAGCACGTGAGCGTCAGCCTGATGCGCGGCATCGCGCAGGTCGAGTCGGGCATGAACCCGAACGCCGTCAACACCAACACGAACGGCACGGTCGACATCGGGCTGATGCAGATCAACAGCACCTGGCTGCCGACGCTCGCGCGCGAAGGCATCACGCGGGAGAGCCTGTTCGATGCGTGCACGAACGCGTATGTCGGCGCGTGGATCCTGTCGCAGAACATCCGCCAGCTCGGCGCCAACTGGAACGCGATCGGCGCGTACAACTCCGCGTCGCCCGACAAGCGCCTCGCGTATGCGCGCAAGGTCTATGATGCAATCCGGACCATGCCGGATTCGCCGGATACTCCCATGCCCATCCTTCCACCGTCCTTTACGCCGCCGCAACAGGCCCAGGCGTACAACCCGTTCGCGAGCCTGAGCGTGTCCGCCCCGCAGCAGGTCACGCGCCCGCGCACGATCTCGTCGGCTCCGCCGCCGGCGCCCCCGCCGGGCGGCCCCGCCGGCCCGGCCGGCACGTACAACTTCGGCTGGACGGTCACCGGGGCCGATCAGGCCAAGCCGACCCAGGTGTTCGACGACGGCGCACGGGTCTACGTGCAGTTCAGCGACATGAAGCACCTGCCGGCGATCTTCACCGAAACGTCGTCGGGCCGCGTGCTGATGTCGTGGGAGCTGCAGTTCCCGTATGCCGTCCTGACGCGTCCCGCGCAAACGTTAATCTTCCAGCTCGGGCCGTTCGAGGCGCGTGCGCAGCGTGGCGGAGCCGGGACGACGGCGCAGGCAACGGCTGCGGCGGGAACGCCGCGTTCGGGCGCGACGGCGGCAACGGCTGCCGCCGCGCCGGCTGCGAAACAGGCGGCAGCGAATGCGTCGACCAGGCGGACCGCATCGTCCGATGCGCTCTGGTACATCGACACGGCGTCGACGTCGGGTTCGGCACCGACCGCGAGTACAGCCAATGCGTCGACGGCATCGCCCCCGTCGACTACGCCGGCGACGTGGCCCACCGCGGTGACGTCGAACACGCCGCCCCCCGTTGCGACGCCTCAGGTGCCGGCCACGACGAAGCCGGCCGCGCGCGTCAGCACCGACGCGCTCTGGTACATCTCGAAGTAACGCACGGGCCGGCCGCGCGTCGGCGGCCGGCGCGGGTCGGCGGCCGGCCGACTATCGAACGACCGTCGTGCCGGACGGTGCGGATACGGTCGACACCAGCGAGTGGTACACGTCCGCGACGCGATCCAGGAAGGACTTGTCGGGCGCGGTCGCGATCTTCTGCATCGCCCGCGTATTCATGTAGTTCTTGATCGACACCAGGTGGCTCCACACGGCCTCGATATCGCTCTCGGCCATGCTGTCGTGTACGTGCTTCACGAACAGCGGATACATCGCTTCGACTTGCGGCAGGCGCTCGCCAGGATTGTTCCACAGCCAGAACAGCGCCTGCGCCTGCGGGTCGGTATTGAACATCGACGCCGGCAACTCGCCGTCGAGCTGCTTCATCGCCTGCTTCCGATCGAACCCGTATCCCGGGCGCGTGCCGTGCTGCTTCTGGTAGTCGATTTCGCGCACCAGCTTCTCGTAACGGCCGTACGCCAGCGGATTCGCCGCGCCACCGAGCCACCCCGGCTTGCGCTGGGTCGCGGCCGTGCGATTCTCGGCCCGGTCGTACCACATGCGCAGCCACTGGATGTACACGACCATGTGGCCCTTGAGCTCGCCCTGGATGTCCTTCGGCAGGTCGGTCACGACGACAGGGCGCGGCGGCGTCCGGTCGGGCACACGGCAACCGTCCGTCATGTCGGGCAGCGGCTTCGGATTGAGAAAATCGAGCGGCCCGGTCGACGGCCTGGGCGCCGCCGACGGATAGCCGATGCCTGCACCCAGCGGCGACAGCGGCGGAATCTCGCGCGTCGTCGCCACGAGCTTCTTGACGGTCACCCGGTAGTCGAGCTGGAAGGCCTGGACCTCCTGCGGCGCGACGATCTGCTGATACAGTGCGCCGTCCTCGTTCGCCAGCGCGGTCAGGCTCGGCATTGGAATGCCCGCGCCGTATGCGCGGTGGTACATCATCTCCAGCGGCACGCGCGCAAGCTTGTCGGAAATGCCGTCCTCGCCTTCGATCGCGCCGCCGCCCACGTCCACCTGCGCGCCGGGAAAGAGGCGCTCCTGCCGCCTGCCGCGCATGTCGGCCGGATCGACGCCGAGCATCGTCAACGGCTTGTACACGCGCAGTTCATGCGCGGCCGCGTAGTGCACGCATTTCTCGATGTCCGGCGACAAGATCAGATCCGACGACACCGCGTTGCTCAACGGAATGTAGCCCGTCAGCAGGTTGTCGTCGAAACGGTTCGTCACGCAGTCGAACAGGCCCATGAACTTGATCTTGACCGCCACACCGTCGTACTTCCCGCCTTTGCAGGTTTCCTCGAGCAACCGTTTGGCAAAGGCCAGCGCGAGGCCGCCGCCCATGTCGTAACCGAAGATCGCGACATGAATCTTGTTGATCGTGCCCGCCTGCTTCGCGCCCGCCACGGCCGCCTTGAAATCTTCGTCCGCCGCCTTCAGGCGCGTATCGACGCCGGTATTGAACAGCGCGGCGCCGAGCTTCGTGTCGCGCGAGAGCTGGAACGACTCGGCCAGCGCGCCGAGCGTTTCCTTGCCGACCTCCTTCAGGACCGTCTTCGGAATCCGGTACGGATACTTGACGACATCGCGCCAGAACCCTCGCCATTCGCGCTTCAGGTAACGCAACGCGCGGTTCTTTTCCGCACCCGGCCGCGCGACCGCTCGCTCGAGCCGCTTCCGTGCGTCGCCCACGCCTTCCTTCGCCTTGTCGAACACCGTGCCGACCGTGTCGCCGACGCGGCCGCTCAGCGTGGAATTTCCCTTCCTGCCGCTCTGCTTCCACGCGTCCTCGACCGTCTTCATGCCCTTCTCCTTGGCCTTGTCGACGGTCATCTCCTTGAGCTTGTCGCCGGCCTTTTCGCCGGCGGTGTCGAGCGCCTTGTCCTTCAACACCTGCCGAAGCACGCCGGCTTCCGGGTCGAAATCGGCGCCGAGCCCCGGGTAGTAGAAGCGCCGCATGTTCTTGTTCTTCTTGTCGTATGCGGCATTGAACAGCTTCAGGATGTTGGTTCGTGGTCCTTCCTTGTCGCCGAAACCGAATCCGTCGAAATAGAAGCTGACCCACAGCATGTGCTCGCATGCGGGGCACATCTGCTCGGCTTCCGCCTTGACGCGATCCGTCTCCGCGCTTGCGGCATCCTTCTTCAGGTTGATTTCGGCCATGGCGCTCACTTCTCCTGGGTCGGCTTGAGCTCGGGTGCGTTCATGTCGTCGACCCACTGCAGCTCGGCGGTACCGTTCTTGCGGAAATACACGCGCAGATAGCGCGACGTCGGCGATTCCGGCTGCGGAATGGTCACGTCGATCGTCTTGCGCTCCGGCTGGATGCCGCGCTGAATGTCGGCCAGCGGTTGCGCGAATTCCCAGTACAGCTTCACCTTCTGCCCCGGCGTCACCTTGCAGCCACACGCGAAGCCGCCGCCGCCGCCGAATGCCTCGCCGTCCTCGCGCGCCGCCGGATTGCCGAAGCACCCGGACTTGTGCTCGTTGTCGAGCCAGAATTCGTGCAGCTTACGGCCGTACTCGTTGTATCCGGTGACGCACACGTTATGCGGCTCCGCCGACACGTCGACGCCGTGCTTGCTGCATGCGGCGAGCACACCGAGCCCGACCAGCGCCAAAACGTGCATCCCTGCCCTGAATTTCATCGATACCCTCGCAAACTTGCGTCGTTGTTGCCTTCACCGCGCGACGGCGGATCGAACCGGTTATGTACGTCGTCGCCACGGATGAACCCGTTCATCGCGATCGCGACGAACGCGCCGACGACGGGAATTGCATGGACGAGCGTCCACCACCCGGACTTGCCGATGTCGTGCCAGCGCCGCACCGACACCGCGACCAGCAGCCAGATCATCACGATCGCGAATGCCCATCCGGCAAGGTCGACGATCGTCTGCGCACGCTGCGCGGCGGGCAGATCGGCGAGCGCGTCGAACACCGAACCGGCGACCAGCAACGGCACCGTCACGCTCCACCATTGCATGCGCCCGGCCCGGCCGCGCAACGAAAACAGCGCGGGCACGTTCATCGCTGCGCCTCCTGTTCCGTCGCGGCATTCGCTGCCTCGCCGTGCTCGAGCAGGCGATCCAGCAATGCGTCGCACAACGCGTCGTGATCGTGCCGATGCGCGGCGATGCACTCGGCGACACTCGCATCGTCGAGCCGCACGTGGCCGACCATCGCGAGCGTCGCGCCAATCCGGTAGGCGAGCCTGTCGTCGTTCAGCCCCTGTGCATCCAGCATGCCGAACAGTGTGAGCATGCGCGCGTATGTGTCGAACGGATCCGCGTCGGCCGGGATCCGGCCGTTGCGCCGCAACTCGGCCAGCACGGCGTCCGGCCGGCTGTCGCGGCGCAATGCGTCGAGCTCGCGGGCGTCCACGCGCGCGTAGAAGATCCGCTCGTGCCGGCGCGGATGCCGCACCGTACCGACGGTTCCATCGCGACACACCCAGGTCCACGACACGCACGGCGACAACAGCGCCTGATAGCGCGACCCGGACAGTGCGCCGGCCAGCGTCTGGAACACCGCCGCATCGTAGAACCGCAGCAGGCCGTCGCGATCGTCGGGCAACGTCACGCGCGTCCGGATACCAAGTTTCGGCGCGAGTTCGTCGAGCGGATAGATGCTGACCAGCGACAGAAACGCGAACGGCCGCCGCGCGAACTGCCGTTCGAGCAACGCCGGCACGTGCGGCGCACGATAGTCGCACACCAGCGCGCAGACTTCCGGGTTGCTCGCTTCCGGCTGACCGGCGAGCAGGTTGTGAACCTGCCCTTGCGCGATCAGCTCGCGCCACGGCGCCGCGTTGATCGGCAGTTGCGAAGCATCGGCCAGCAGATAGCGATGGGTATCCGGAAACGCCGTGTGCTCCGCGGCGGCCGTCGTTTCCCAGGTCTGAAGCAGCGTTGTCATCGGCGTCACCCGCGCGTGGCGATCGCTTCGTGGCGATGCGCGAGATCCCGCATGCATTCGACGCACGCGGGCTTGTTCATCGACGGCAACTGCACGTTCGCGGAACGCGGCCCGGCCAGCGTGTGCTGGGCCGCATGAAACGTCGCCTTGCCGGGCGCGCCGATCACGATGTCGTTGCCTTCCATCTTCAGGAACGCGTTGGCGGCCGTCAGCAGCAGCCGCTTCGGCGACTGCAGCGCGACACTCGCCTGCGCGCTCGACACCGTCACCGCGCGCTGCGCATTGGCGTCGAGCGTCCCGGCGTTCTGCGCCTGCACGGTGACGGCGCCCGTCGCCGCGTGCAGCGCGATGCCGACGGCCGGCACCGGGCGGCTGCCGCCCGAGGTGCCGTGCGTGTACAGCGCGATGCCTTCCTTCGCGACGATGCTCGACTTGCCGTGGACCGTAACCTGCACGTCGCGTCCTGCGCTCAGCGCGGTTTGCGTGCCCGACGCCCACACGTGGCTTCGCGCGGTCATCGCGACGACGCCGGCCTCGCCGTGCGCGACGAGATGCGGATGCTGCCACGCCACCGCACCGCCTCCGCCGGCGCCGCCCGCGCCGTTGCCTTCGCGCGTCGCGCCGATCGACGCCTCGCTCTGCTGCAGCCCGTCGATCGCCGCGAGCGGTGACGCGGCGCTCGCGCCGGCACTCGCGACACCGGGCTGCGCCGTGCTCACACCCGGCTCCGCCCCCTGCTTGCGCGCGAAATCCGCGAGCCCCTGCAGCATCTCGCGTTGCTGCGCGAGCACCTGGCTCGCCGTGCTCGCGTCCATCTGGTTCACGCCCGGCGCCGTGCTGATCAGCAGGCCGGCACCGGCGCGCAGCGCAGCGGCCGCCTGCGTCGACAATTCGGCGCCGTAGCCGCGATCGGCCAGACGCCGGTTGTCCTGCACCTGCTTGATGTGGCCGAGCGTCAGGCCACTGCCGTGATCGGTCGTGTAAAGGCGCGCACTCGACTGGCCCGCCGTATCGTCGAGCATGAATTGCCGCGAGCCGCCCGCACCGGTCTGGCTCGCGCTCATGTCCTGCGTCTTGAAGCCGGTCAGCACGGCCGCATGGTCGTTGCCGGCAAACCAGGCCGCCGCATTGGCCGTGCTGCCGCTCGGGCCGCCCGCGAGCGCATTGTGCTGCGCGTCGGCGTTGCCCCGCCCGTTGTACAGCGCGGCGACCGCAACCGGCCGGTCCGGCTGGCCTTCCAGCCACTCGGTCCAGACTTCCTGGCCGACGCGCGGTACGCTCACGCCGCCCCAGTTGTCGCCGCCGACCGGTGTCACCATGCGCGTCCAGGTGCCGGCGCCACGATCGGCCGGCGCATTCGCCGCGCGCGGATGCGCTTCGCGACTCGCGGAATTCTGCCCACGCTGCGCGTGATGCTGGATCCGGATCCGGTGGTCGCGTTCGGTGTGAACCGGATCGCCCGCGCCGACCACGACGGTTGTCTGTGCGCCCGGCATCACCGCGACCGGATGCACGCGCGCACCGTGCCCGTTCGACGCCAGCGGCCGATAGGCCTGGTCGAACGGCAACGCGGCGAAGCGGTTCCGGTACACCTCGTTGCCGTCCACGAGCGCGCCGCCAGCGTGCGTCGTGGCGTCGATTGCCGCATGCAGCGCCTGCGCGCCGCCGTATCCGACTGCCTCGCCGGGTGCGGCGTCGGGCATCGACGGAATCTCGCCCAGTCGCTGCGCGATCGCACCGTGCACGTCGGCGCCCACATTCGCACGCGCGTCGTGCTCGACACGCAGGCACACGAACGTGCGCGATGCATCGAGCGACGGATGCTGCGACATCGCGAAGTGCAGCCCCGGCCGCAGATCACGACGCGTACCGCTGCCTTCGGCCTGCAGCGCCGCCACGCGCTGCGCGTCGAGTTGCTGCTGTGCGCGCTGTTCGCCGATCCCGGTGGTCTGGAACGCGTACGGGCCGGCGACGTCGCGATCCTCGCCCGGCACGACCGCGCCGTTCGCGCGCACGCCGGATGGACGAGTCGACAGGCTTCGATGATCCCAGCTGGCGCGCGCGACGCTGCCGATGCGCCAGCGGCGCGCGTTCAGGAAGTGCCGGATGCCGCCGCGCGGATCGCCGTCGCTCGTCTGGTGAAACCCGACGACCTCGGGTTCAGCCGGGTCGAAACGCTGGTTCGTATCGGCGAGAACGAGCGTGTGCTTGCCGAGGTTCGTCGACTGCGCGTCGCCCTCGTGTTCGAACCAGTAGAAGATGCCCTCTTCCGCCCACAGACGTTCGAGAAACGCGAAGTCCGATTCGCCGGCCTGTGCGGTCAGGCTGCGGCTCGCATATCGCGCAGGATCGGCGAGCGCCCAGCGCCAGGCCGGCGCGACCGCGCCACGCGCGTAGTGCGAGAAAACCTGTTCACTGATCTCGACCACGCTCGCGTTCACGAAGTTGTAGCTGTCGACGCGCTGCTGCAGCAGCGCGAGCCACGGTTCGACGACGAGCTGCGCGCGCGCGAGCCCGCCGTTGTAGCCGACGAGCTCCGCGGCCATCACATGGCCGTGGAACGGGCGCCGTGCGTCCTGCCCGTCGGCGGCCTGCCATTCGATCAGGATCGGCGCACCGATCAGCTTGTCGAGCGGCACGTCGGGACGCTCGGTCAGCGCGGTGACCTGGAACCGGAAGCCGCCGTGATCGAGCGACTCCCATCCGTGCAGGCTCTCGGCGACGAGCTTGTCCGCGCCGAGCGGCGTGGTCAGCCACAGAAACCGGTCGTGCTGCGACCAGCCGCGGAAGAACGCCTGGATGAGGTCAGATTGGGTCGACATGATGGGTGGGTTCGGGGTTCGCGGGGGGTGGTACGTTCAGTTCCTGGAGTCGAAGCATCGGGTTACGCATTACCGTTCGGTCAAATCGACGTCGGACAGTTTGTCCATCCGTATGAATGCTTTGCCTTTCATTTCCGAGGGCGACTGGATGTTGACATTCGCTTCGCCAGACATCCGGTAGGTGCCCCCGCGGATCTGTTGCCGCGATGCGCCCGGATCGAACGTCAACGCATCGTGCGGCACGACGAATTCGACCTTCACCGACTGCCCCGGTTTGACCGAAATCACCGACGCATAGGCGCGGGAAGCGGCACTCAGGTACTTCTCGACCAGTGCGACCTGGAAGCGCGCGCCAGCGTCGTTGCGCGCGCTGGTCAGAAAGTATTGCCCGTTCAGGAGCGCGCGCCGCGGCAACCACTTCTCCGGGCCATCGATGACCACTTCCTGCGTCCCGTCGTTCCCGAACACGACATCGACCACCAGATTCCCCGCTTCGGAACGCGCGGCGAACGTCGGGTGCAGATTGATTTCCGGCGTGCCGTGATCCAGCAGATCCTGCGCAAGTTCGTAAAGAAACGACAGCTTTCCGTTGATCTCGTCGCCGGATCGATATTGAAGCTGCCCCTGGTAATGCGTTCCATTCCGATCGAACGAATATGCGAGGACCGATCCGACATTCCGGCCCGGAACCGAAGCGATCTCGTTATTGGCCAGAATCCGCTGCATCTGCTCGATTTCCGGCCGGTAACGATCGTTCAGTTCTCCCGTGTATTTTCCGACTCCCACATACTTCGCCGGCGGCATGAGATCAAGATCCAGCCCATGCGAATAGTAGGCGACACGATTGCCGTCAAACGTGAAACCCAATGGAGGCGCAGGCTTGATCTGCCCCGGGCTGCTCCGGATTTCGAAATGACCATGCTCGTCGCACGCAGACGCCATGTCCGTCGCGCAGGGAAGCAATGCCACCAACACCAGGATTCGTATAACGCGCATCACGTCAGGGTCACTTCCCCGTCAGGTTCACGTTTTCCAACCGATTCGTCGGCGTGAAGATCCGTCCGTCCATTTCCTGCGGACGCAGGATATCGACGTTCATCTTGCCGGCGAACACGTAGGTGCCGGGCTCGACACGGCGCATCGGCGAATTGGCGTCATAGGTCAGATCGGCGTAAGGCACGAGGAATTCCATCTTCTCGGGGTGGCCAGGCTTGACGACGATTTCGCGCCGATTACGACGCGATGTGTCGTTCAGATATTTGCTGACCAGCCTGACGTCGAAACCCACGAGTTTGTTGCCGCCGCTGATCTCCATGTATTGCACATCGGGCCTCGCCAGATCTGGCGACCAACGATCAGGACCGTCGATCGCCACATCCTGCTTGCCATCGTTTGCGAACGTCACGTCGACGACAAGATAGTCGGCGGTGGATCGCACCGAAAATTCCGGACGAAAATTGATCTCGTGCGTACCACGCGCCAGCAAATCGTGGGCAAGGTCATAAAGCACCGAAAGGTTCTCGTTGAATTGATCGTCGAACTGATAGTTGTACGTGCCCTCGTAATGGTGGCCGTCCTTGTTGAACGAATAGACGAGCACGGACCCCTTGTTGATTTCGCGGATCTGGGGGATTGTCCTGCTGCTCAACGTCGCCTTGACCATATCGACATGCTGGCGATAGGTTCCCGTGAGATCCGCCGTATATTTCCCGATTCCGACGTAACTCGATGGCGGCAGCGGGTCGATGTCCCGCCCACGCGAAAAGTACGACACCGTTCGACCATCGGCCGTGAAGACCATCGATGGCGAAGGATTGAGCTGTCCCTGTCCGCTACGAATCTCGAAATAATCCGGACGATCATGTGCAAGCGTCATTTCCGCCACCCCGAAAGAAATCGTTGACATCACCAGGAACAAGATCGAGCGCTTCATTTCAGCACCTCCCATTCAATCCCGGTTTTCTTGTTGAACCAGTTGCGGAAGCCGTACATGTAGTACTTCGCAATTTCCGGCTTCTCCGTGTACACCCCCCGGCCCATCAAGTTCGTGGGGGTCTCGCGCTGCCAGTTGTCGACAAGCTGGGCAATCTTCACGTCGACCAGGTGTTGCGAGTTGATGTATTTGCCATACACCGACCCGCCATCCAGGAAATACTCATCGGGCCAGCCGAACAGGTGGCCGGCCTCGTGCACGATCGTATGTTGCGTTTTCAGCGGCACGTACCGATTCTCCCGGCCGTTCCACTGGACGTTCACTTCCCCCCAGTTCCCCGAATCCGCCCGGGTCGCCATCGGAAACAGATTGACCTCCGCATGGCATCGCCCAATTTGAACCAGTTCGACTTCCAGTCTCAGCTTGACCTTGCACGTACATGCACTACCCAGCGGGCATTCTTTCGGCTGCATCGAATAGTTCCCTCTATTCAGCCCGTCCTCGATGCGCTTCTTGAAGCTCGACGATATGGGACCCAGACCACCCGGCCGGTCCACGATCTTAATCACCAGGTCTTTACGGTTTCCATCGCTATTGAACGGTACCGAGAACGGTTTGCCCGTCGATGGATCCATGTAGACGGCCCCGTTATTGATCCAGTACTGGTCCTTCAGGTTGACCTTGATATAGACGGTCGCCGTCACGGTCGCCGTCGCGGGCGCGTATCCGATGTCGTACGAATCCTCCGTGCCGGAAAAATTCAGCCAGATTCGCTTCTTGTCCTTGAGTACCGCCTTGCCGTCCTCTCCCGTCTGGAAATAGCTGACGCATCCGGCATCAACGGTATGAAGCTCGGTGGGAATCGCGGGGACGTGAAGATTGCAGGGCCCGCTTTGCGCAGCCGGGCCTTTCTTCGGCATGCCCTCCAGTTCGCTGGACACCGGCGGCGGAGTCGAATAACCGAGCGACGGGCCGGGCGCCGCATTTTGTCCCGACGAAGCGGGTACCGGTGCAGGCATGGATCGACTCGACTCATCTGCCAACGCCTGCGGGACAAGCGGCAAGCTACCTGCTCCCGGAGCCGGCATGTCGGCCATCAAAACCGTCGCGCCCGACGCTGCCCCGCTCCATGCCGCCCCGCCTGCCGCCCCCGCCGCACTGCCCCCCGCCGCCACCGCCCCTCTCCCCGCCGGGCTCGCCGCCAGCGCCTGTACGAGGAAGTCGCACGGATCGCCCTGCGGCAACACCGGCAGCGCCGGAAGCTTCACGCTCGCGGCGCGCGGCCCCGGGAACGGATGCCCGCCCGACTTCACCGCGAACTGCCCCGGCGTCTCGACGATGATGTCGCCGCCCTTCAGCGTGATCCGGTTCGGCCCCTGCTGCAGCACGATCGCATCCTGCGCGAGCACGTCGACGCGCTCGTCGGTCGACGTCACGCGCACGGTCTGGTCCGCGAGAATCTCCATCGTCGACGCGTGCGCCTCGACGCTCACCGGCCCTTCGCCCGCGATCGCCTTGAGCCCGCCCGCCACGCTGTACAGGCTTGCTGCATCGCCCGTCGCCGCGGCCACGGTCGCACCGGCGCCCACGTGTGCGTCGCCTTGCGACGTCACATGAACATGCTGCGCCGCATACGACACCGCGCTGTCTGGCGTCGTCACCACGATGTTCTCCGGCGACTCCATCAGCACCGCGGGTGTCGCGAATCGCTCGACGGGATCGCCTCCGTCGCGCTGCGTGCCGCTCGGCTTGGTCGCGCTCTGGCCGCCCACGCTCCCCGCATACTTGCCGTCCTGCGCGGGATCGATCGCCTTCAGGAAATCCGTCAGCGCCGCGTTCGCGCTCAGGCCGACTGCCAGCGCGCCGGTGGCCGCCCGGTCGAGTTCCTGCGCGGTTTTCTCGGCGTCCTTCAACTGCTCCACGCGTTCGGCGACGTCCATCTGCGTCGACGCACCGAACTGACGCGCGGTACTCGATACCAGCACGCCCGCGCCGGCCCGCACGACGCCCCAGCCCTGCGTCGCCAGTTCGAAACCCTCGCCGCGATAGGCGCCGCGCATCGTGCCCTGCTGGTCGATCAGATAACCCTGCGCGAGGCGCGTGCCGGCAGTCGAATTGTTCAGCTCGTGGCGCAATTGCCCGGCCGCATCGTCCATCACCCAGCGGCTGCCCGGTTGCCCGTCGAGTGTTTGCGTCTGCAAGCCCGTCAGCGATCCTGAATGATTCGCGTCGCTGCCTTCGCCGGCCGAGAACGGCGGTCGCACCCGGCCGCCGTATACCTGGCCGAGGACGACGGGCGCGTCGATGTTGCCGGACTCGAAGCCGACCACCACCTCCGCCCCCACGCGCGGCGCGAACGCATGGCCGAAATTCGGCCCGGCGGCCTGTTCGGCGACGCGGACCAGGATGCCCGACCGATGGTCGCCCGGCGCATGGCCGGCCGGATTGGAGCGGCTCGCCGTATCGGTCAGCCCGCCAGGCAGCGGCGCGACACCGCGCATCCACGGAAACTGGATGCGGACCTGGTGATCGCGCGTGCTGCTGACGCGGCCGCCCGGCTCGCCGACCACGATCGCGGTCTGCACGCCATGCACCGTCGGCCGGTCGCGATGCGGCGGCACGATCGGCGTGCCTTCCGGCACCGCGATGAAGCGGTTGCGATACAGGCCCTTCTCGAGCTCGCCGCGTCCGAACAGCTGCCCGATCTGCGCGCCGAGATTGTTGACGGCCTCATGCTCGATCGACAGCGGCACGAACCGCACGGGGCCGCTCAGATAATCGTTCAGCGTATGCACCCTGCCGACCTCGAGCGTGCGCGACGATCCGCCGCCACGGTAAACCCGTTTGGCGAGCTGCAGCGCGTCGAGACGCTGCTCGGCGTAACGCTGCGCGTCGCCGCTCGTGTCGAAGCGGCCGGCACGCTGGCCGTCGTAGACCTCCCGCACCGGCAGCAGCGGCGCGTCGGCGTCGGCCGGCTGCTGCGCCTGGCCGGCCAGCGCAACGAGCTCGCTGGCTTTCCAGCTCGTCGTCACCACGCGATCCGGCACGAGCTGACGCCGATCGGAGAATTGCGTCATCACGCCGTCCGGATCGCCGACGTCCTGCGCATTGAAAGCGATCGCGCTGCCGTCGGGCAGCCGTGCGTGGCGGTCGAACACGACGACCGTATGATCGCCCGACGGTGCGTTCCCCGTGTCCTGCCCGTGCTCGATGCGAAACGACAACCCGGCTTCCGACAGCTGCCGCAACACGAAATCGAGATCGGTTTCCCGGTACTGGCCGCGCAGGCGGAACGCACGCAGTGGCTCGACTCGCTCGTAGCGCCGATGCGCTTCCGGGTAATCGCCGAACACCTGCTCGCAGATGCCCTCGACGTCGAGATCGACGAAATACAGGCAATTGCGGCGCAGCTGCAGCAGCGCGAGCCACGATTCCATCGTGAGCCGGTAGCGCGTGAACTCGCCGTCGCTCTCCGCATACGCGGCATGCGTGACGTAGCCGTTCCAGCAGCGCTCGCCCACCGCCGTCGCAACGCGCAGCCGCACGGCGCTGCCGATCAGCGGCGCCAGATCGAGAAACGGCTCGCTCGACAGCACGTCGATCTCGAACCGGAACGATTCGCTGATCCCTTCACGACCGTGAAAGCGCTCGACCACGAATGCCCCCGGCATCGCGGTATCGATCTGGATATGGCGGGTCGCTTGCCCGTACCCCGTTAATGCGGCAACAAGATCCATGTCGTTTCTCGGCAATCGCGCGCGAATGCGTTTCGCGTCGGCTGGTTCGTATCGAATCGGTTCTGCGGTGCAACGGCGAGCGGCCGCCGCACGCGGGAGACAGTACGCCGCATCATTGCGGGAAGATCCCGTTCATGTTGACCTTGTACTGCAGCATCTTGCGCTGCGCCTCCATTTCTTCCTGCACGCTCGGTACGTGGGGCGCATCCCAGCGCACGCCGTTCACGTAGACGGTGCGCCAGCGCAGGTAACCCCAGACGAACGAAAACTCGCGCCCCGAATCCTGCAACGCGAGACCGCCCGTGACATTAGGATCGGTCAGCACGGCGCTGTCGGTCGGCGCATTCGCGTCCTTGGCCGCGCGTGCCTTCTGCGCGGCCTGCTGCGCGGCGTCGTAGCGCTTCAGGATATCGGCCTGCCGTGCGCTCAGCGGCGAACGCGGTTCGGGCTCCTGCACCGCGCTGACCCCGGGCCCGAGCCCGAGCGCACTCGCGCCCATCACCTGCATGATCTGCGACGGCCCCGGCTGGCCAAGCTGCCGACGCTTCCGCCACGCCGCGTGCTCGCGCTCGAATTCCGCCTGACGGGTTTTCAGCGCCTTGATCTGGTTGTAGTTCCAGACGTCGTCGTCGTCGCCGAGCGGCTTGAACCACGCGCGCGAGTCGTGCATGAAGTTGTCGTACAGCGCGCTGATCGGTGCCTCCGGCGGCCCCATGTTCCAGTCGCCCCGCACCTCGAGCCACTGTTGCCACTTCTCGTCGAGCTGCAACTGGAAAAAATCCTCGGCGCGCTTCGCACTCGCGCGTACCACCGGACCGACGAGCGGAAGCGCGGACTGCAGGCCCTGGACGATCGGCAGCACGGCCGGGGAAATGACGGCTGCCGCCTTCGGATTCTGCGTGAGCTTCTTGCTGACCGCGTTGCCCGCGTAGCGTCCCACGGTCGGGCCGCCCTGCTTCTCGCACTCGAGCAGGTCGTGCCATTCGAGCCGCAGTTCCTCGTTCGCGCTGTCGAGGTCGACGGCATCCTGAGGATACGCGGCCTTGGCGGCCAGGAACGATGGTTGCGTACGCAAGTTGTCGAGGCGCATCTTGCGCCAGCGCAGGTACAGCCCGTAGTGCGCGCGCATCAGCCCCGGCGTGCCGTGCTCCCTGGCGTAGTAGTAGTCCGCGCTCGTTCTCACGTAGGCGGAAAACGCGCGCTTGAGCGCGGGCGAGATCGCGAACGCCGCAGCCGCTTCGGCGGCGACACCGGGCCCGTTGATGTCGAGCGGAACACCGGCCTTGCGCGCTTCGCGATACATGTCGAGCAGCGGTATCTGCGACAGCTTGTCCGCATCGCTCGTGCCACGCCCTTGCTCGCCCGGTCCATAACCGCCGCCGACGTCCGAATGGACGCCCGGATAGACGATCTCCTCGCGCCCGTCGATCGACGCATCGATCAGGTCGAGCGGGAACGATCCGCGCGGCTCGTGTGCTGCGACCATGTGGACGCAGCGGCGGACGGAATACGGCACCCTCATCAGTTCCTTGCGTCCCCAGCCGCCGTGCCCGTCGAACAACGTCGCGGCCGTGCTTTGCGCGATGCCGACCGACGCGACCGTATCGAACAGGCCGAGAAAGTCGTACGACACCGGCACGCCGCACAGGCTGAAATCGGCGTCGAGTGCATCGTTCAGCCAATTCGAGAACGTGCGCGCTTCAGCCGCGCCGCGCGAAAAGCCGAACACATACAGGCGGATGCGCTGCAGTTTCGGCTTGCCCTTGACCAGCAGATCGCCGACGCGCTCCTTCAACTGCGCGCAACGGGCCCGCAACGCGGCGCGCCGCTTGTCGTCCCATGCGCGCATGGTCGCGGTCCAGTTCGCCGTATCGACTTCGCCCTTGAGCTGTGCCCAGATCGTGTCGCGATCCCAGGTGAGTTCGATCCCGTTCTGCTCGGCCGCCATCAGCTTGAGCGCGCCGGCGCTCGAACTGCCTCGCGCGTTGATGTCGCCGAGACTGCCCGGCTTCGGCGGCGTGCCGCCGAGATCGATGCCCTTGAAATTCAGGTCGACGCTGACGGCCTTCGCGAGCGCCTTGTCGCTCTTGCCGAGCGCCGCGGACAGCGAATTGCCGAACGCGTGCGCATGCACGACGTTGTGGATCTGCAGCAGCGCCCAGTTGATGCGCCCCTCGCCGGCCCACCCCGTCGCGGCGCCCGCCGCGGCCTGTAGCCCGACACCCTGGTCGCCGACCTCGTCGACGAAGGGCGTGCCGACGCCCGCCACGTAGATGGCGCTGTGATACTTGTCGCGGGGAAACACGTCGAACAGGCGTGCGACGTTGCTGTGCTTGCCGCCGGCGCGATCGCGATCGGCGTTGTTGCGCGTGCCGTCAAAGAAGATGCCGACGTGCAGCGTCTTGCAGCAACTCATCCCGTCGTCGTCGTGCAGGCGGCGCATGATCGCGTCCTGCTCCTCCGGGGTGACGACCGCAACGTCGGGCCGGTCAGCGCTCGCGAAGCGGAAACTCATCGCGTGATCCTCTTGTCGGGATTCGGGCACTGCGGATCGCCATTGCGCAACGTGAAGTGTCCCGGACACGCTTCGGCGGGCGCCTGAAGATTTTCGGGAAAACCGCGGTAGCCGGGCATCCACTGCGACGCATAGACCTTGATTCGATCGTGCGGAAAGAACAGGACCCACAGGAAGCCGTCCGAGAACGCGTCGTAGCGCTCGACCGGCACGACGCGGCTCGCGAGCGCCTTCGGATCCTTCCTGTACAGGTTGTCGTCCCGCCACTGCAGGTTGACGGTCAACCCCGGATGCCATTGCTTCGGTAACGCGACGCAGCAGATGATCGCGCCGCCGCCGCTGCCGACGCGAGCCGGAACCGCCCCGCCCCAGGTGCCGTCGACGTAGAACGCGCCGATCGGAACGTCGGTGTAGTTGAGGGCATTCAGCTTCAAGCCCATCGTGTCGGGCTCGGCCGGCGCGCTCGCCCGCCCCGCCACACCCGACGCCGCAAACGACACATCGGTGGCACGCGAGCATCCTGCCGTCCCCAGCAGGATGGCCATGAACATCAGCAGCCGAGCGGCAAACGTCGTGGAACCGGCATTCAGACTCATTTCTTGATCCTCTTGTCCGACGCCGTCCGGCGCGGATCGCTATCAACAGTGTGCTCCGTCGCATGCCGCGCAGACACGTCCGTGTCGCCGTTCGCATGCGCGCGAACCCGCATTGTTCTACGCGGACGACGCGGCAGGCGCCCGCTCCGTCGCCAGGTACCCGGCCGCCACGAGCGCATCGAGCGCGACCCGCGACGCTGCCGCAGGCGGCCCGTCGTGCCGCGCCCACGCCGCGCTCACGCACGCATGGGCTTGCGACGGCGTTGCGAGCAGCCGGCCGAAACTCTCCGGACGCTGGCGGACATGAAAAAGCAGCGTGTCGATCTTCGCGGCTTGCCGCAGTCGTTCGACCTGGTCCCCGTCGAGCACGTAGGGCTCACCGCTGCGCCCGGCACCCGCTTCGCCGGCCACCGCTTCGCGTGCGGTGTCGACATCGAGCGCCACGAGCGCCCCGGTGCGATCGAACACATGCCACGCGTCGATGCCGTCCGTGAAGCGGCGACGCTGCGCGGGCGTGAGCGCCTCGAGCCAGGCCGGCAGGCAACGCGTATCGGCGAAACGCACCAGGAACGCTTCGCCGTCGGCCGCCGCGCTTGCCTCCATCTGCCCGCGCAGATGCGCGGCAAGCGCGCCCGTATCGCGCGCACCGCGCAACAGGCTCACCATCGGACGTCCGGACGTCTCGCGCAGCACGGTCCCGAGCATCGCCGCGCGCGCTGCCGCGTCGACAGGCAACGGCGCGAGGCACGGCGAGATCGCCGCCAGGTCGTCGCCGTCGTACACGCCTTCGTACAGCACGACGACGGCATCGTTGCGGTCGACCGCGGGCATCCGGTCACGCAGCGCCGGTGCGAAACCCATGTCGAGCAGCAGATGCCAGCGGCCGCCGGCCGGCGCGTGCTCGAACAGCGCGTTCAGCCGATCCGGCGTGTCGTCGGGATAGCGGTCGATCCAGTCGGTCGGTTCGATCTTCATGCTCAGATTGCCTTGCCCGCCAGCGCGCTGCCCGACTGCATCGCGTGCAGCAGGCATTCGACGCACACCTTCTCGGGAAACTGCGGCAACGGCGTACTCATTTGATCAGGGCCCACGAAAGCATGCTGCGCGGCATACACGACGAATTTGCCCGGGCAGCCGAACGTGACGTCGCCGCCTTCGATCGTCACATGCGCGCCACCGCTCACCGCGAGATGCACCGTCTTCTTCGCGGCGATCTCGACATCCGCGCTCGCGGACGCGACCTTCAGGCCGTCGCGCGCACGCAGGCCCAGCACGTCGCGCTGCGCCTGCAGCGTCAGCCCGTCCCTGCCGGAGATCAGGCTCATGCCGACGCCGTCCGCATGGCTCGCGCCGCCCAGCCAGCCGATGCCCTGCCCGCTGTGAATGCGCAGCTGCTGCGCGGCGGCGAGATTGAAGTCGGCACCGCTGCCGAGCGACAGCGTTTCGCCGGCCGCCCATTGCAGCGCCTGCCCGGCGATCAACCCCTGTCCGCCCCGTGCCTCGATCCCGAGCACCGCGTCGCCCGTATGCGGCAATGCGTTGCCCGTCGATCGCTGCGCGGCATCGGCCGATGCCTGTGCGTAGCCGTTCACGCCGACCGTCGTTGCGAAGCTCTGCGCGAGCGCGTCGAGCGGCGCGGCCTTGCCGTTCAGCGACGACTGGCCCGCCTGCTCCACGCCGCGCTGCGCGGCGAACGGCAGCGTCCCGTGCGTATCGGCAGTCTTGTCGAACCGGCCGACCAGCGCGGCGTGCCGCGCGAGCAGCGCCCGCAGCGCGGAGGCGTCGCCCGCCGGCTGTGCGGCGCCGGAGGGCGCATAACTCGACACCAGCAAGCCGCGCGTCGCACGCATCGCACCGTACGCGTCCGAGCGCAATTCGACGCCCTGGCCGCGAAAACTGCCGAGATAGTTATCGGACTGATGACGCAGATGGCCGAGGTTCAGTTGTGTCGCCGCATGCGTGGTCGCCATCTGCAGGCGCCCCATGCCGTCGGAATCGTCCGCGACCAGTTGGTTGTGGCCTTGCCCGTCGAACCCCTGGCTCTTGAAGCCCGACAGCGCGCCGGCGTGATTGTGGCGATCCGCGCCGCCGCCGGCGCCGTGCCACGCGGGGCTCAGCCCGTTCGCGAGATTGCCCTGCGCGCTCGGCGCATGGTCGCCCGCCTGCGCGTAGATCGATGCGTCGAGCGGTTTCCCGGTCGCGCCGCCCGGCGAAGGCGACTCACCGCCTTCACCGCGGCCGTTGAACAGGCCGCCGAGCACGATCGGCCGGTGAATCAGCCCGTGGTGAAACTGCACGAGAACTTCATGGCCGATGCGCGGCACCTGCTGAAGCCCGTGCCCGTCGCTCGCGAGCCGTTGAATCGCGCGCGTCGGATAGGTGCCCGTATCGTCTTCCGCCTGCCAGTGGAACCGGATGCGCAAGCGCCCCTGCGCGTCGGCATGCACCGGCCCTGTCGAACCGGGCTGCGCGCTGCCGGTCGGACCGACGACGATCGCCGTCTGCGCGCCCAGCGCCGTCGCAACCGGATTGAGCCGCTGCCCGGTCCCGTCCGCCAGCGTGGGCCGCCAGACTTGCGTACGCGGCACCGCATCGAACCGGTTCGCGTAACCGCCGGCCTGCGCTTGCCGGAGCACGCGCGGATCGACCTTCGCCGCCGGCAGCGGCCCGAGTTGCCGCTCGATGGTTTCCATGACGGTCGGCGGGAGATTGTTGATCCCGACGTGCTCGACGTGCGTCAGCAGAAAATCCTCGGGCGCCGCGGCACCGCGCACGGCTTGCCAGCCGGCATCGACGAGCTTCAGCGCACGCCCGGCGCGCGCCGTGCGCAGCGTGCCGTAGCCGGTCCAGAAACATGCGCGCGACACGATCGCGTCGGCCTGGCGCCGGGCCGTGTCTTCCGCGTCGCGCAGGGTATCGAACGCTTCCGGCCCGACGTCGTCGTAGAGCTCGCGCGGGCCGTTCGGCCGGCCGAGAGCCGTGCTCGCGGTGGTCGCGCGGTTCGCGCGGTAGTCGCTGCTGATCAGCGTGACACGATCGGCCGTCAGCGACAGCGACTGCCCGATCCCGAGGATCACGTCGTCGGCGTCGGTCGCTGTCCCGCTCGAGCGGCGCGGCACCCCGCCGCGTCGCGCCGACGTCTCGTCCTCGGCCAGTTGCGCGCTGTCGTCGAAGACCAGCATCGCATGCCCGGCGGGCGCGTCCTCGTCCTCGACGAAGCAGAACCCGAGGCCGGCCTCGGCCAGCAGATGCTGCACGAATTCATAGTGCGTATGAGTGCGGTACTGCACGCGATACGCAACCGGCGCCAGCGCGTCGAGACGCCGGCCCGCATCCGGCGTGAGGCGCCACCGCGCGATCCCGGCGTACGGCGCGAACACCGTGTCGAGCACGTCGGCGAGCGTCTGATTCACGAAGGTTCGTTCGTCACGCGCATGCGTGAGCGCCGCGAGCCACGGCACGATCTGGAGATGGTAGCGAGCGAGGCCGGCGTCGTAGCCGATGCACTCGGCCTCGGCGACGAGTCCGCTTCGCAGCGTCGTCGTACCGTTCGCGAGCGTAGTGCGGATCGCGACACGCTGCCCGAGCATCGCGTCGAGATCCAGCGCGGGATCCGTCGACAGCGCATCGACGTTCCATTGAAAGAGATCGGAGAGCGATTCACGACCGGTCCAGCGCTCGATTTGAAATGCAGCAAGCGCGCCGGATCCGTCCAGCGAATACAGGCGATTGAATGCGCCGAATAGAGACGCAAATTCCTTGATGACGCTCATGCGATTCCCGCTCTCTCAGGATTTCGACGTTTTTAAGTGCATAGGCTGCGACGAACACGGGACGATGCACGATTGCCGGCACCGCAATCGCCACGCCGAACCGGCAGGAAACACACGGAATTCCCCTGCAGCACTGCCCGCTACGGGCACCTGCCCCGCCATCAGGCGAAGCGCAGCCAACTGGCCGGCTGAATGGATGCACCCTTTTTTTGAAGCTTGCTATTTTAAATTACACAGTCAGACTCCGCTACAGGAAAACACCTGACAAAAAAACGCGAAACCTTGACGCGCGGGCTTCACACGCGATAATGGCTGCTTTCAGTTCGACAGCTACCTGACTATCCAGCCGAATCAGGCAATTATTTCCGAAAGGTAATAAATACCTGATTCAGTCGAAATGGATTCGAAAAGCGTCGCCGATGACATCCGGGATCGGGAAATCCGGATGCATCGACGACGATCCAGCAAGGAGGCCTATCCGGATGACCCAACCCTTCATCGTCCTTGGTGACAAGCACAGCCATGGCGGCACCGTGACCAGTGCATCGACGCTGTCGTCGGTCGACGGTCGCGGCATCGCTCGCCGCAACGACACGGTGACGTGTCCGGTACACGGCCCGAATCACATCGTCGACGGCGACGACACGATGATCGTGCAAGGCGAAGGCGTCGCACGCGACGGCTACAAGACGGCCTGCGGCGCCGTGCTGGTCGCAAGCAGAACGGCAGGCAGTGACGGCAACTGACACACGCGTCGGCAAGCCACGGGGGAATGGAAGGAAATGATCACGGGGTTGCGCAAAACGGCATTCGTCGCCGCGCTATTCGTTGCGGTGTGGGTCGCCGTGTTCGTCTGGTGGAAGACGACCCGACATGCACCGACCACCGGAGACCTCCTGCTGTGCGGGCTCGTGCTGCCGGCGGCGCTCGCCGTTTGCGTGGCATGGTTGCGCCGGGGGCTCGGCCAGCGCCCGGCACCCGCGGCGGCCGCACCGGCGACGTCGTCCGCGTCGAAGGACGCGACGGCCACGCAGGATGCCGAGTCGCACACGTGGTCGGCCCTTCTGCTCGACAGCAGCGTCCGGCTGCCGACGGGTGCGACGACCGCGGAAATCGATGCGGCGGCCCGGGAAGAGCACCCCGTCGCGCTTCATCCCGAACTGCAACGCCCGGACGGAACCGGTGTATTCGCCAGCACGGTCGATTCGGTGTCGCCCGACCGGTTCGATGCGAGCCTCCTCGCGCCGGGCGCGCAGGAAACACTTCAGGACGAGCACTGGCGCGGGCTGCTGCTGGCCGCCGATGCACTCGACGAATTGCGCGAGCGGCATGCCGTGCTGTCCGGCGCGAACGCGTCGCCGCTCAGGCTCCACCTGCTGATGCCGGACCGCTGGCAACCGGTCGCCGCCACGCTCGCCGCATGGCTCGATGCGCACACGGCACGCGAAGCCGTCGCGCCGGGCATCGTTCGCGCGCAACTGCGCACGGTCGCCGATCCCGTACAAGCGTGGGCGGTCATCGACGAACTGATCCAGGCGCTGCACCTGCAACCGTCCGCCGATCTGCACGTCGTGCTCGCATTCGACTCCACCGCAAGCCAGGATGCCGTCGACGCGCTGGATCGCGCGGGCCGGCTCTACGGCCGGGATCGGCCGGACGGCGTAACGCCCGGCGAAGGCGCCTGCGCGCTGCTGCTCGCTCATCCCGACGCCCCGCATGCGACGCCCGTGCCGTCGCTCCATCGCCTCGCTTCCGCGCGCCGCGCGGGTTCCGCCGATCACGGCAAGGCTGATTCGACGACGCTCGGGCAACTGCTCACTGCGGCGAGTACACGCTTGTCGATGCTGCACCCCGACCTGACGGCACCCGGATTCGTCACCGACGCCGATCAGCGCGGCAGTCGTCGCACCGAAGTCGTGACGGTCGGCGAACAGACCTGGGGCGCCGAGGCCGCCGAACGCAGCCGCCACCTCGGGCTCGCCAACGGCGCAAGCGGCGCGGCGCTCGCGCTGGCGGCGCTTGCGGTCGCCGCCGATCGCGCGACGGAGGAGCGGCAAGCGGTATTCGCGGCATCGGTCAGCGATCCGCTCGCACGCGGCGTGATGCTCGTCACCCCCGCGACGACGGCCGACACTGCCGCTCCCGCGCGGCAATCCGGGACGGCCACCGCATAACCGGACACAGCGGCCGAGTCCCTCACCCGCGCCGCACCCAGATCACCTTGCCGTCGCGAATGCCGAGGTCGCGTCGCTCCTGGCGATAGTCCATCGTGCCCGGCAGCGATTTGCCGTCACGCTCGAGCACGCGCCACAGGCAGCCGTCGAGCAGCGCGGCCGCATCGGCCTCGGTTTTTCCGACCAGCGCGTCGTCCGGCGCGGCGTCCGCCTTGCACGCGCTCGCGGCGCCCGACGGCGCGGGGTTCATCACCGCGCCGCCGGCGGTGGCGTTGGGGTGCTTCGTGTCCATGTCCGCACATCCTGCAAAGGTTGCGCTCGCAACGAGTGCAACGAGTATCGCGATCGTGTTCTTCATCGGTTTCTCCCTGTCGCGCCCCGGTGTGACGTGTACGGCCTTCGTGCACGGCCCGGCGCCGCATGAATGATCGGTGCCGCGCGCCGCCGACCGTTCCCCGACGAAGGCCGGCCGGCGAATGCCGGCGGTGACGCGATACGGTCCGGCCGTATCGGCGAACCGGGTCGCAAGTCCGGCACGGCGCCGGACCCGCCTGCATGTTACCGCACGCGATTCGCCGCGACGGCTGCAACACCGGCGCCGGCACCGACGCCCGCGCGTGCGGCATGCGCGCGCCGGCAACTCACTCAGAACTTGTAGGTCACGCCCGCGATGCCGTAATAGTTGCTGCGTGACTGGACGATCGGACTGTCACCGTAGCGACCGAGCAAGCGCGTCACGCCACCCGTCGCGAGCACCGACCAGTGCCGCGACAGCGTCCAGTTCCACGCGATCGCCATCGACGCGCTGTCGATCCCGCCGCTCGTCGAATACGGCCGGAACCGGCTCGTCATCGACTGTGCGTCGGTCACGCCGTAGAACGTCTGCGTGTAGCGCCCCGAGCCCGCGTGCACGGTTCCCGTCACGATGACCTCGTGCTGCGAGGTCTTGAACACGGGCACCGCGAGATCCATGTGCCCCGACACGCCGCGCGACGTGTGCGTCACCGGTGTGTCGATCGTGACGCTCAGCTCCGCCGCGTTGAAGAGCGTCACGCCCGCGCGCACGCCCACGAGCACCGAGCCCGGAATCCGGCCCATGCCCTTCAGGTAGTCGGAGCCCGGCAGGTCGAAGCGGTTCTCGTCCGCACGGCCCGCGTCGTAACTCACGGCCGCCGACAGGAACACGCCGTGCGGCAGGTCGAGCCGGTAGCCGGCACCCTCGGTGCTGTCGATGAAGAAGCCGTTACCGAACTTCGCGGAGAGCCCCGGCGCAACGACACCGCGATACTGGTTGCTGCCCGGATAGCGCGGTGCGAAACCACCGCCGAGCGACAGCGAATACTGGTTTTCCGCGTGGGCGGCGGCGGCGAGGGTCAGGCCGGCGAGCGGCATGCAATAGCGGTAGCGGCGAAGTATTGGGCGCACAATATTGAGATAGAAGTGACGGAGCCCGCAGTCTAGGTGCCGCCCCGCGCCGAGACTGTCCTGAATCTTCGGAAAATCTGTGCTCAATTGTGTTCGATTGTTCGAGATTGTCGCCCCGCTCCCCCGGCCTTCGGCGCGCCGGATAGAATTCGCGTGCCGCGCCACGCACCGGCTTGCCGGGGCGTGAGTTGACGCGTGCGTCAAGAGGAGACCATGAACGAAGATCCACTCAAATACCGCGTACTGCTGATCGAAGACGACGACCGCCTGGCGCAGCTCGTCCGCGAATACCTCGACGGCTATGAATTCGCGGTGACGGTCGTGCGGCGCGGCGACCTCGCCGTCGCGGCGGTGCGCGAGCACCAGCCGGCCCTCGTGATACTCGACCTGATGCTGCCGAACCTCGACGGCATGGAAGTCTGCCGGCGCATCCGCGCGTTCACCAACGTCCCCGTGCTGATCCTGACCGCGCGCCTGGACGTCTACGACCAGGTCGCGGGCCTCGAGACGGGTGCCGACGACTACGTGACGAAGCCGATCGAGCCGCGCGTGCTGGTCGCGCGCGCCCGCGCGCTGCTGCGCCGTGCGCAGCCGGCAGCCGCCGACACGCCCGTGGCCGCCCCCGAAGCGCTCGTGTTCGGCGAGCTGGCGATCTCGCCGCCGAACCGCACCGTGACCTGGCGCGGCGAGCCGGTCGACCTCAAGACTGCCGAATTCAACCTGCTGCTGATCCTCGCGCGCGCGGCCGGCACCGTGCTGAGCCGCGACGACATCCTGAAGCAGCTGCGCGGGATCGAGTTCGACGGGCTCGACCGCTCGGTCGATTCCGGCATCTCGAAGCTGCGCCGCCGCTTCGAGGATGCGTCGTCGGAGCCGCACAAGATCAAGACGATCTGGGGCCGCGGCTACCTGTTCAGCCCTTCCGCGTGGGACGAATAAATGCTGCGTCCGTTGATCAGGCTGTACCTCGTCGTGATCCTGTTCGTCGCCGCGTCGATCATCTTCGTCCAGCTGTCGTTCGACCGGATCTTCTACGATCGCACCGCGCAGGCGGAGCGGGAGTCGTTGACGACCTACGCGTTCGTGCTCAACGATTACCTCGAACGCCACCCGGGCGAGCAGCGCAAGTTCGCGCTGCGCGAGCTCGCGAAACACGGCAACGAAAGGTTCGACTTCATGCCGATGGCCACCGCCCGCGCGCAATTGAGCGGCGAGCCGCTGCGCGATCTCGACGCCGGCCGAATCTCGATCAGCTACGACCGCAAGGATTACTACATGCCGCTCGCGGATGGTTCGGTACTGCATGCGCGGCCGATCGAAGCATTCAGCCTCGACATCAAGATCTATGCATACATGCTGCTCGCGCTCAGCGCACTGCTCGCGGTGGTGCTGTGGGTTCACTATCACTGGCGCGACCTGCGCAAGCTGCAGGACGCCGCACGCGCATTCGGCTCCGGCACGCTGTCGACGCGCGTGAAGCTGTCGGGCAAGTCGAACATCGACGAACTGTCGCAACAGTTCAACGACATGGCCGAGCGCATCGAGGCGTCGATCAAGCAGCAGCGCGAAATGATGCACGGCATCTCGCACGAACTGAAGACGCCGCTCGCGCGGCTCGAGTTCGGCCTCGCGCTGCTCGCCGAGCCGGATGAAACGGGCCGGATGCGCGAACGCCGCGACGCGCTGCGCCGCGACGTGCGCGAACTCGACGAGCTCGTCACCGAGCTGCTGACGATCGGCCGGCTCGAACAGGGCGCAAGCCAGCTCGCGCCGATGGAAGTCGTCGTCGACGCGTTGATCGACAGCGTCGCCGGCAACGTCTCGAACGATGTCGCCGATCGCGGCATCTCGCTCGACGTATCGACGCTCGGTGCCCCCGCGACCCACGTGTGCGACCCGAAGCTGGTTGCCCGCGCGTTGCTGAACCTGATCCGCAACGGCGCACGCTATGCCTCGCGCACCGTGCTGCTCGCCGCTGCACGCGACGCATCCGGCGCGCTCGTGCTGAGCGTCGACGACGACGGCCCCGGCATTCCGGCCGCCGAACGCGCCCGCGTGTTCGAACCGTTCCAGCGGCTCGACTCCAGCCGCGACCGACAGACCGGCGGCTTCGGGCTCGGGCTCGCGATCGTGAGACGCGTTGCGCTGGTGCACGGCGGCGACGTGCGGCTCGAGGATTCACCGCTCGGCGGCGCACGCTTCGTGATCACACTGCCCGTGCGGACGCTGCCGGACAACCTGTTCGACGTGCCGGATACCGTCGCGCAGGGCGACGCATCCGGCCGCGGCACGGGCATGGCCGTCCCGCGGCAATGACGCGCGCCGCAGGCGCCCTCGCCTGAGCGCCCGCCGCCGGGGCACACGCGTCGCTCAGCGGCGGCGCAACAGCGCGACGAAGAACAGGCTGCCGAACATCGCGGTCACGATCCCGATCGGCAGATCCTCCGGCGCCGCGAGCGTGCGGGCCGCCACATCGGCCCACACGAGCAGGATCGCGCCGGTCAGCGCGGCAACCGGCAGCAGCCTGCCGTGCTCGGCACCGACGACGCGGCGGCACAGATGCGGCGTCACGAGCCCGACGAAGCCGATCGCCCCGCTCACCGCCACCATCGCACCGGTCGCGAACGACGCGACGACGAACACCTCGCGCCGCATCCGCGCGCTCGGCACCCCGAGCGCGGCCGCGGCCACGTCGCCCGACATCAGCGCATTCAGTTCGCGCCGGCGCGCGTACAGCGCGCCGCCGGCAAGCGTCGCGCACACGGCCGGCACCGGCAGCAGATCCCAGCGCGCGAGCCCGACGCCGCCGAGCATCCAGAACAGCACCGACGACGCGGCGCGCTGATCGCCGAGATACAGCAGCAGGTTGCCGAACGCGGCCATCATGAACGACACCGATACGCCCGCGAGCAGCAGCCGGTCCGATTCGAGCCGGCCGCGCCGGTAAGCGAGCGCGATGACGCAGGCGGTCGCCGCGAGCGCGCCGGCGAACGCGGCAGCCGACAGCGTGAACGGGCCGAGTGCCGCGCCGGCCAGCACGGTGACCGCGACGGCGCCGAGCATCGCGCCCGCGCTCACGCCGAGCAGGTGCGGATCGGCCAGGCGGTTCGCGGTCGCCGCCTGCAACGCGACGCCCACCGCTGCCAGCGTCGCGCCGACGATCGCGGCGAGCAGCGCGCGCGGCATCCGGATCAGCCAGACGATGCTGTCGTCGCCCGCCCCCGCCGCGAACGCGCCGGCCTCGCCGAACGCCGGCACGATGTGCGCGGCGACGATCCGCACTGCGGCCCGCATCGCGATCGGCGCCGGGCCGAACGCGGCCGATACGACGATCGACACGACCAGCAGCAGCGCCAGCGCCGGCAGCACCGTGCGCATGCCGGGCCGCGACGCACGCACGTGCCCGCTCATCGCGCCGGCCCCGCGAACGCGGCCGGATACAGCGCGCGCGCCAGCGTCTCGACGGCCGCGACGTTCTCGGGGCCCGGTGTCGCCGCATCGTAGGGAATCACGATGAAGCGCCGGTCGCGAATGGCGGCCACGCGCGCGAGCGACGGCTGGCTCAGCAGGAACTGCTGCTTCTGCGCGGCCGTCACGGCCGAATAATCGACGATCACGATCACCTGCGGATCGCGCGCCACCACGCTTTCCCAGCTCACCTGCGTCCAGCTGCGCGGCAGGTCGGCCATCACGTTGCGCGCCCCGGCCGCCGTCAGCAGCGCGGTCGGCATCGCGAGCGCGCCGGCCGTCATCGGCTTGTCGGTGCCGCTGTCGTAGACGAACACGCGCAGCGGCGCCGGACGCCCGATCGCGCGCGACACCGCCGCGAGACGCGCGCGCATCGCGGCCACGACCTGCGCGGCGCGCGCGTCGACACCGAAGATCCGGCCGAGATTGTTCAGGTCGCGGAACACGTCGGCGAACGACGCGGCCGTCTGCTTCATCACGTGCGAGCACGATTCGGTCAGCTCGTACGTCCGGATGCCGAACGGCGCGAGGGTCGCCGGCGTCACCGCACCGCCGACATGCATCCCGTAGTTCCAGCCCGCGAGATAGAAGTCGGCACGCGCGGCCGCCAGCACCTCGAGCGACGGATACTGGCTCGCGAGTTCGGGCACGCCGCGCAGCGCGTCGCGCACGCGCGCCGTGCCCGTCTTCCAGCCGCCGATGCCGGTGTAGCCGACGAGCCGGTCCTTCAGGCCGAGCACGAGCATCATCTCGGTCAGGTTCACGTCGTTGCTCACCGCGCGCGTCGGCGCGCGGTCGAACGTCACGTCGCGATCGCAACTGCGCACGGTGACGGGATAGGCACCCGCATGCGCGGCCGCGCAGCCGAGCAGGGTCGCGGCAACCAGCCGGCGGAATGCGGACGACGACGCAGACTGCAACGCGGAGGGCAGGACGGGAAACGGCATGGCGGTCATTCCGGATGAAGCGGCGTGATGCGCGGCCGGCCCGTGACCGGATGGCGATCGACGAGCGCGACGACGCCGAACACGTCGCGCAGCAGCGCGTCGGTCAGCACGTCGGCCGGCGCGCCCGATGCGACGACCCTGCCGTGCGCGAGCACGTGGAGCCGGTCGCAATACGCGGCCGCGAGATTGAGATCGTGAATCGTGGCGAGCGTCGCGATGCCGAGGCGCCGCACACGTGCGAGCAGTTCGAGCTGATGGCGCAGGTCGAGATGGTTGGTCGGTTCGTCGAGCAGCAGTAGTTCGGGCTGCTGCGCGAGCGCACGAGCCAGCAGCGCGCGCTGCTTCTCGCCGCCCGACAGCGACGCGAAGCGTTGCGCGCGGCGCTCGACGAGGCCGACGTCGTGCAGTGCGGATTCGACGATCCGGCGATCGTCCGCCGTCTCCGCGTCGAACGGCCGCTTGTGCGGCGTGCGCCCCATGCCGACCAGTTCGTCGACCGTCAGCCCGAAATCGTCGGGCGTCTCCTGCTGCAGCACCGCGATGCGCTGCGCGACCGCGCGCGGCCGCATGCGCCACACGTCCTGCGCGTCGAGCGCGACACGGCCCGCATCGGGCCGTGCGTAACGGAACACACAGCGCAGCAGGCTCGTCTTGCCGCTGCCGTTCGGGCCGACCAGCCCGACGAACTCGCCGTCGGCCACGCTCAGCGTCACCGAATCGAGCACGGCGATCGCGCCGCCGGGAGACCAGCTCACGCGTTCGATGTCGAGCATGTGCGCCACGGGAGGCTCGCCGCGCCGCACTAGAAGCGCATCGTCGCGACGAGCTCCGCCGAGCGCGACGGGCCGAGCAGCCATTGCTCGCCGCCGTTCGACGTCGTCACCGCGTACGTGCGGTTCGCGAGATTGCGCAGGTACAGCGCAAGCTCGGTGCGCGCCGTCGGCTGCCAGCGCAGCGACGCATCGAACACCGTGTACGACGGCACCTGTATGCGGTTCGCGTCGTCGCCGTACGTCGCGCCGACGTAACGCATGCCCGCATTCGCCTGCCAGCGCTCGGCAAACGCCCAGCCGAGCCACAGGTTCGCCGTCTGCTGCGGCACGTTGGCCGGCGCATTGCCGGCGCGCGACACCGTCGCGCTGCCGACCTTCTGGCTGAACTCGTCATAACGCGCGCGCAGCAGCGCGACGTTCGCGTCGACCGTCCAGCCGTGCGGCAGCCGCGCGCCGCCCGTCAGCTCGATGCCGCGCGACGATTGCCGGCCGACCTGCTGGCGCAGCGCGGGATTGAACGGATCGGTGCCGAGCAGGTTGCGCTTCGTGATGTCGTACACGGCGAAGGTCCAGTAGGCGCGGCCGTCGAGCAGCGTCTGCTTGACGCCGGCCTCCCACTGTTCGCCGGTGGCGAGCCGGTAGTTCGCCTGCGACGCGGACAGCGTCAACAGCGAGCCGAGCCCTTCCGCGCCCGTCGTGTACTGCGCATACGCGCTGAGCGTCGGCGCGACTTCGAACACGAAGCCCGTGCGCCAGCCGACGTTCGCGAAGCGCTTGTCGAAGCCGGCGCCGGTCGCGGCCTGCTCGCGGCTGAACGCGATGTGGTCGTAGCGCAGGCCGCTCACCCACGCGAGCCGCGGCAGCACGTCGAGCCGGTTCTCAGCGAACACCGCCGCCTGCCGTGCCCGCGTGCTGAACTGCGGCACCGTCGGGTCGGGGCTCGTGAACACGCCGGGATCGAAGCCGTGCGCGGGCACCGTCGATTCGCCGCCATACGGCGAATTGTTGGTACCACTGAACGTGACCTGGCTGAATTCGGTGCCGACGACGAAACGGTTCGCGCGGCCGAACAGCGTGCCGTCAAAGCGTGCGCTCAGCCGATCGCCGATCTGCCGCTGGTGATGGCCGATGTCGAGATAGTCGCCGCGCGTGACGAGACCCGTCGCGGTGTCGAGCGCATACGATTCGGCATTGCGCCAGTGACGGTTCGACGTCAGGTAGTAGAGCTGGTTGTCGATCGTCACGCCGGCCGTCGGCCGGTAGCGGGCCGACAGGCGCGTCCACTGGTCGTAGTAGGCAATCGTCGCATCGCCGACGTTGTAGTTGAGCTTGCGCAGCGACGGATCGAGCACGCCGTTCGGTGCCGGCACGCCATGGTAGGTCGCCGGCATCTGGCGGCCGTAGTCGAAGTCGAGCGTCAGCGTGAGCTTCGGGCTCACGTCGAATTTCAGCGCGCCGCCGACGGCCGTCGCATGCGTATCGGCCCGCTCGGCGAGGCCGTTCGCGCGTGCATCGCTCGCGTAGAAGCGATATGACAGCCGCGGGCCGAGCGCACCTGTCGTATCGAACGCAAAGCGCTTCGCGCCGTCGGCACCGACGCCGGCCTGCAGCGTCGTCTCGCGCGTGCGCTGCGGCCGCTTCGGCACCACGTTGACGACGCCGCCGATCGCTCCTTCGCCATACAGCACCGACGCCGGGCCGCGCAGCACCTCGATGCGCTCGACCGACCACGTGTCGAACGGAAAGGTGATCGTGCCGGCCGCCGGCATCAGCCGCACGCCGTCGAGCAGCGTCATCACGGATTCCTGCCCACTGAAACCGCGCACGCTCAAGGCAGTGCCGCCGGTACCGGGCGCCATCGCACTCGCGAACCCCGCGGTGCGCGTCACCGCGTCGAGCACCGTGCGATCGCCGCGCGCCTCGATCGTGTCGGCCGTGACCGACTCGACGCTTGCCGGCGTATCGAGACTTGCCAGCCCGAGCCGCGAGCCCGTCTCGAGCGGTCGGGTCAGCGGGTCGGCCGGTGCGGATCGCGCGCTGACGTTGATCGCCGGCAGCGCATGGCGGTCGTCGGGTGCAGGTGCGGCCGCTTCCGCGGCAAGCGCGGCGGACGTCGCCATCGCACACCCCACCCAGGTTGCGCAACCATACGCGGCACGCGAGCGCCATCCCCCGTCGTACCGGCGCGAGCCGGCGTGCAGCCGCGCGTCGCGCGCCCGCCTGTGTTTCGTCTTCGTCACTTCGTATCGGTCTTCGTGTGGTTTCGTCGCACGTGGCTTGCCCGACAGCCTCGGACAGCCGTCGATCCAAACGTCGGATGATACGTTATATCAATTTATCCCGTCAGGGTTTTGTCAGGATTCGTGGATCAGTACGCCCGGCTCGCGGCTGGGACCCGCGACGGGTCGCAGCGGCAGCATCCCTGGATAAATCGGCCGGTACTCCGGCTCACGTGGCGACGACACGACCGCGTCGGCCGCCGGGAAGGCAGTTGCCCGAGGCATGCCGGTTTCGACGCCGCGATGCGAACGCAATCGCAAAAGCGCGCCGGCCCTCGTCGACCGGCCACTCGCGCCCATGACGCACGCCGCGACCGGCCGGCGCAACGTCGCCGCCTAGATCGGAAAACTGAACTGCACCCACAGCTTGTCGCCCTGCGGCCGGTTGCGCACCGCGAACTCGTGCTGGTATTTCACGACCACGCCCGACGCCGGCCCCCACATGTAACGCAGCTGCGGGCCGAGCGCGACCGACTGCCCGCGAAAACCGTCCGACGCGACCTTGATGCCGTCCTGCGTATCGTCGGTGAACTGCTTCAGGAACGTGCCCTGCACGCCGACCTGCACGCGCCGGTCGATCGAATAGCCGACCAGGTAATCGAGCACGGCCACCGCACCCGAGTGGTACCGCGTCGCATGGTTCGGCGAATTCAGCTCCAGCAGCGTGGTCGTCGAGATCTCCCAGTCGCGACCCGGAAACCAGGTCGTGCTGACGTACGGCAGGAACGCATACGTGTTCAACCCCGTGTTCGCGATCCGGTTCGCCGCATACGCGCCGCTCGGCACCGCGAACGACGGCGAGAAGAACGCGAAGAAGGTCTTCGATGCGTTTGCGTAGTTGATCATGAACGGCTCGAGGATCACGTCACCGAGCGACGTGCGGTTTCCCGTACCGCTCGGCGTCGACAGGTGCAGGTGCACGATCGGCACGATCGCGCTGCTCGACAGCGAGAACGGCCCGAACGTCGCGCCCCAGGTGTGGACCACGCGCGGCGTTTCCGCGACGACGCTCAGGTGGAAGCCCGGCACCGCGCTGCCGCCGTCCGGCCCGGCAAACCGGTTCGATACCGAGTACAGCGCGTAGTTGAAGTACTGCGTGTTGCCGGGCGGCGGAAGCAGCCCGTTCAGCACGGTGTTGACGCCGAACGGATAGCTGATCTGCCCGTTCTCCGTGGCCGACGCCGGAACCTGCATGGCGCCGACGATCAGGAATGCCAAGGGTACCCGTCGCAAGGTGAATTTCATGTCGTCTCCAGACCGGATTGTTATCGTGTCATCGCGGGCCGGGCATCGCAGGCCCGGGGAGACGCAATGTAAAGCGCACGACAGCGGCGAAAAAGACGACCTTCAGGAGAACAGTTCTTCGTTACACGGAGAAATGCGCGGCGGTGCGGCGACGACCCGCGATCAGCGGCCGACTTCCTTCCATTTGCGCGCGAGCCCGAGGCGTTCGAAACGCTCGATCAGGAATTCGGTGAAGACACGGATCTTCGCCGGCTGGTGACGACGGCTCTGGTACGCGATGTTGACGGTGAGTGCCGGCAGTTGCCAGTCGGTGAGCACCGGCACCAGCTTCCCCGCGACGATATCCTCGTGGATGATGTAGAGCGGCTGGATCAGGATGCCGAGCCCGGCAAGCGCCGCCGCGCGGATCACCTGCCCTTCGTTCGCATCGAGCACGCTCTTGATCGTGACCGACTGCTTCTTCGCGCCGCGGCGGAAATGCAGCGCGTACGGATCGTTCGCAAGGTTGTAGACCAGCAACCGGTGGTCGCACAGCGCATCGGGTGTCGCCGGCGCGCCGTGCTTCGCCAGATACCCGGGCGACGCGGCCAGCACGCGCCGTGTCTCGGCGAGCTTGCGCACGGTGATGCCCGAATCCGCTTCATGCTCGCGCGTGCGGATCGCCACGTCGATGCCCGCCTCGATGAAATCCGGGTAGCGGTTCGCCGCGATGATCTGCACCTTCAGGTTCGGGTAGCGCCGGTGAAACTCCGGCAACGCCGGCGCGATATAGATCGACGCGAACGATACGGAAGCGGTCACGCGCAGCGTGCCGGCCGGATTGACGCTCGTTTCGTTGACGGCCGCATCGGCCTCCGACAGCTCCGTCAGGATTGCGACACAGCGCCGGTGGTATTCGTGCCCCGCGTCGGTCAGCCACAGGCGGCGCGTGGTCCGCTCGACGAGCCGCGCCCCCAGCCGCTCCTCCAGCGCATTCAGGCAGCGGCTCGCCGCCGCGCTCGACATGCCGAGCCGCTCGGCGGCCTTCGACAGGCTCCCCAGCTCGGCGACCTGCACGAAAAATTCGATCTGCGTCCACTTGTCCATGCGTTGGATTCTTCCACTTGGCGGAGAACAAAACTCCTCCAAACCATCTTTTTTACGATCCGGGGAGGAATTAATGTTACGTCAACGCGCCATCCAACGACATCAGGAGACAACCCCATGCGCAATCTCAACGAAGACACCATCACGCAGGCCGTGATCGCATCGCTCTCCGGCTGTCGCGACGAGCGGTTGCGCACGGTCATGACCAGCCTCGTCCAGCACCTGCATTCGTTTGCGCGGGAGACCCGGCTCACCGAGGCCGAATGGCAGGCCGCGATAGGCTTCCTGACCGCGGTCGGCCACATTACCGACGACAAGCGCCAGGAATTCATCCTGCTTTCCGACGTGCTCGGGCTGTCGACCCTCGTCACCGCGCAGAACCATGCGAAGCCGGCCGGCTGCACGGAGGCGACCGTATTCGGCCCGTTCTACGTCGAAGGCAGCCGCGACTTCGGGATGTTCGACGACATCGCGAACGGCGCATGCGGCGAACCCTGCTTCGTCTCCGGCCATGTGCGCAGCATCGACGGCATGCCGGTCGCGCACGCGTCGCTGGAAGTCTGGCAAGCCGATGAGGACGGGCGCTACGACGTCCAACTGCCGGCCGACGACGGTTCGGTCACGCATCGCGCGCGCGGCCGGCTGCACACCGGCGCCGACGGCCGTTACGCGTTCCGCTCGATCCTCGCCGAACCGTATCCGATTCCGCACGACGGCCCCGTCGGCGCCATGCTCGACGCGCTCGGCCGTCATCCGTGGCGCCCGGCGCACCTGCACTTCATGATCGCGGCGCGCGGTTACGAAACGCTGATCACGCACGTGTTTCGCGACGGCGATCGTTATCTCGACTCCGACGCGGTATTCGGCGTACGGTCGACGCTCGTCGCCGACTGGGTGCGGCACGCGCCCGGCATCGCGCCGGACGGTTCGCGCATGGACACGCCGTTCTACACGCTCGATTACGACTTCGTGCTCAATCCCGCCGGGCGCGGCGCATGATCCGGCACGTCGTGATGTGGAACGTCGCAGGCGAAACCGACAGCGAACGCGCGGCGGCACGCGTCAGCGTGAAGCGTGCATTCGAAAGCCTGCGCGGCCGGATTCCAGGCATGACGCACCTCGAGGTCGGCGCGGATTTCAGCGCGGCCGATTACGCGTGCGACCTGATACTCGTCGCCGAATTCGAGTCGCGCGAAGCGCTCGACGGATACACGACGCATCCCGAACACGCACGCGTACGCGACACACTGGCCGGCCTGCGCATCGCGCGCCACCAGGTCGACTACGCAATGGAGTGACGACGACATGAATTTCATTTACCACGCACGCCCCGCACGCGTGATCTTCGGCGCAGGCAGCCTCGACCATCTCGAACGCGAAGTGCTGGAACTGGGCGCGCAGCGTGCGCTCGTGCTCTGCACGCCGGAGCAGCGCGACCTCGCGCAATACATCGTCGAGCGGCTCGGCGCGCGCGCGGCCGGGTTGTACGATCGGGCGACGATGCACGTGCCGATCGAAATCGCCCGCGATGCGCAGGCGTTCGCCCGGTCGTGCGGTGCGGATTGCGCGATCGCGATCGGCGGCGGCTCGACGATCGGCCTCGGCAAGGCGATCGCGCTCGAAAGCAGCCTGCCTATCCTCGCCATCCCGACGACGTATGCGGGCAGCGAGATGACCCCGATCTACGGCCTGACGGAAGGCGGCATCAAGCGCACGGGCTCCGACGCGCGCGTCCTGCCGAAAACGGTGATCTACGATCCCGCGCTCACCGTCACGCTGCCCGTCGAGCTGTCCGTGACGAGCGGGCTCAATGCGATCGCGCACGCAGCGGAAGGTCTCTACGCGAACAACGCGAACCCGGTGATGAGCCTCGTCGCCGAGGAAGGAATCCGCGCGCTGGCGCGCGGCCTGCCCGGCGTGCGTCGCGACACCGCCGATCTCGGCGCACGCGGCGACGCGCTTTACGGCGCGTGGCTGTGCGGGATGGTGCTCGGCAACGTCGGCATGGCGCTGCACCACAAGCTCTGTCATACGCTCGGCGGCAGCTTCAACCTGCCGCACGCGCCGACCCATACGGTCGTGCTGCCGCATGCGCTCGCGTACAACGCGGCGCACGCGCCGGACGCGATGCAGCGCATCGCCCGCGCGATCGGCACGAACGACGCGGCGCGCGGCCTCTATGCACTGGCGCTCGACAACGGCGCGCCCGTCTCGTTGAAGGCGATCGGCATGCAGGAAGCCGATCTCGATCGCGCGGCCGATCTCGCGACCGCCAATCCGTACTGGAACCCTCGCCCGATCGAACGCGACGGCCTGCGCGCGCTGCTGCAGGACGCGTTCGACGGCAACCTGCCCGGCACGACCGCGCGCTGAATCGAACACACGACAATCCAACAAACGCCACAGTCATGGAGACACCCCACATGAATACCGAATCGAGCGCGCACGGCGACAGCACCGCCGAACACTGCGACGTCGCGATCGTCGGCTACGGCCCGACCGGCCTCGTCGCCGCATCGATGCTGGGCCGCGCCGGCCATCGCGTGATCGTCCTCGAACGCTGGCCGACGCCCTACGGCCTGCCGCGCCTCACGCACATCGACGGCGAAACCGCCCGCATCGTGCAGGCCAGTGCCGACGTCGATCACGCGCTGCGCAACGCGAAGGCAGTCGACACCTATCACTACTGCGACGCGAACGGCGACCTGCTGCTCGAACTGAACTGGACCGGCCGCGCATGCGGTTATCCCGCGCACATCTCGATCTACCAGCCCGACATCGAGGACGCGATCGATACACGCGCCAGCGCCTTCAGGAACGTGACGATCCTGCGCGGCTGGGAAGTCGATACGCTGCAGCAGGACGACGACGGCGTGACGCTGACCGCGCATCCGTCTCGCTGCGCCCAGGACGCGCAATGGACCGACAGGCCGCGCGTTTTTCGTGCGCGCTACGTGATCGGCGCCGACGGCGCGAACAGCCTCGTGCGCCGCACGCTCGGCATCGAACGCTCCGATTTCGGCTACAACGAACGCTGGCTCAATCTCGATTCGGAAAACAAGCGCGATCTCGGCGACGGCTGCGCGCGCACGACGATCTACTGCGATCCGGCGCGCGCGTACATGCACATGCCGATCGGCACGAAGCGCACGCGTTTCGAGCTGCGCGTGCTGCCGAACGAATCGACGGCCGAATGGGAAACGGAAGAAGCCGGCTGGAAGTGGCTCAACGACCACTACGGCTACGGCCCGGACGACCTGAAGCTGCTGCGGCACGTCGTCTACACGTTCGAGACGCGCATGGCCGAACGCTGGCGCGCCGGCCGCGTGCTGCTCGCGGGCGATGCGGCGCACACGATGATGCCGTACATGGGACAAGGCGCGTGCTCCGGCATGCGCGACGGCATCAACCTCGCGTGGAAACTCGACCTGGTGCTGACCGGGCGCGCGTCCGCCGACCTGCTCGACACCTACGAAGCCGAGCGCCGCCCGCACGTGACGGCGATCACGCAGATGTCGCTGTTTCTCGGGCAGGTCGTCAACGAGGACGATCCGCACAAGGTCGCCGAACGGGACGCGGCGTTCCGCTCCGGCAACATGCCGCCGATGCCGCCGTTCCCGAAGCTCGGCCACGGCATCGTGCACGCGCAAGCCGACGGCACGCTGCTGCCGTCGACGGGTGCACCGGCCCCGCAAGGCCGCGCGAGGCGCGGCGCGGCCGAGGGCCGTTTCGACGACGTGGTCGGCCAGGGTTTCCAGCTCGTCACGCGCGAGCACCCTGCCCGCCATCTCGACGACGCGCAACGCGCATTCCTCGCGCAGCTCGGCTGTCACGTGGCCGTGCTGGCCGACGACGTGTGCGCGCCGGATGCCGTGGTCGATCTCGACGGCGAGCAGCACGCGTTCATGCACGCGCACGGCATCGCCGCGTATATCAAGCGGCCCGATTTCATCGTGTTCGGTTCGGTGACCGACCTGCGCGATCTCGGAGCGCTCGTCGACGCGCTGCGCGACACACTGCACTGGTCCGCCGTTTCGAGCGAGCCTGCCGCGGCTTCGGCAGCTTCGGCAGCCGTCACCCACGCATCGTGAAGGAGACCGACGCATGACGACCGAACTGTCACCGTTCGCGCTGTCGCTGCAGCGCGCGATGCCCGTCACGCGCCTGCTCGATTGCGGGATGGACTACGCGGACGCAACCGCGCTGCACGCCCGCACGTCCACCGGCGAACCCTGGGACGTCGCGGCCGAAGCGCTGGCCGACGCGCAGCTCGCGCGCGCCGCGCAGGCGGCGGATGCCGGCCACCGGGTCACGGCCGCCGACGCGCAGGCGATGGCCATCGCGAACCTGCTGTTCGCGCAGATGGCGTTCAACCACGACGTGCCGCGCAAGCGCGCGCTCTATGCGCGGCTCGTCGACGCATCGCACGGCCTCGCGCGCTGGTCCGACAAGCGCATCGAACGTGTCGAAGCGCCGTTCGGCGATGCGCGCCTGATCGGCTGGCTGGTGCGGCCGCCGGCGGAGCACGTACGCGGCACCGTGATCGTGTTCGGCGGCCAGAGCGGCTGGGGCTTCGCGTACTGGCCGATCGCGCGCGCACTCGCGGCACGCGGCCTCGCCACGCTGCTCGCCGAGGGGCCGGGCCAGGGCGAGACGCGGCTCGAACAGCGGATCTTCGTCGACGTCGACATGAGCGCCGCCTATCGGCGCTTCGTCGATCACGTCGCCGATCATGTGCCCGGGCCGATCGGTATCTGGGGGAACAGCATCGGCGGGTTGTGGGCGGCGTCGACTGCCGCGAGTGACCGACGGATCGCGGCCTGCTGCGTGAACGGCGCGCTCGCGGCGCCGACGCTGCTGCCGTTCCGCACGTTCGTCGAGCAGGCCGCGGCGATGCTCGGCAACGACGATCCCGATGCCGTGGCGGCGAACTTCGCGCGGATGAGTTTCTCGTCCGAACGCGACCGTATCGTGTGTCCGCTGCTGGTGCTGCACGGCGGTGAAGATCCGCTGATCCGGATCGACGATCAACAGCCGTTTCTCGATGCCGCGACGTCCGGCGATGCGACGCTCAAGGTCTGGCCGGACGGCGAGCACACGATCTACAACCACGCGTCCGAGCGCACCGCGCTCGTCTGCGACTGGTTCGCCGAGCGGCTGGCGCGGGCGGCAGTGGTGTGAAGACGCATGCGGTGCCGGCCGTGCCGACGGTCGACACCGCGCGGGGCATCAGGCATGACGACGTCGCGTCGCCGCTTGCCGCGACGCCGTCGATTTCCACGTGCGTGAAGGCGTACTTCGCCATCCGTTCACGACGGCCGGCCGAACCGGGATACGCGCGCAGTTGCGCAATCATGACCCGCTTCAACTGCCAACCTTGAACGCCGGCAACTGCTGCCCGACCCGCGCGCCCATTTCCGTACCGAGCGCCTGCAGCGCATTGAACGGCCGGATCATCACTTCGAATTCCACGATCCGCCCTTCTTCGTCGAAGCGGATCATGTCGATCCCCTTCAGCGCCTTGTCGCCGACGCTCGCGCTGAATTCCAGCACCACGCTCAGGCCGTCGTCGGTGACGAACGGGCGGTAATAGACGAAATTCTCGAGGATCGTGATCACCGTGCGTAGCGCCATCAACAGCGCGGGTGCCGGCCCGTACGGCTTGAACGCCATTGGCGAACGGAACACCGCATCCGGGTGAACGATCGATTCGAGTGTACTGAAATCCTTGTTGTCGATCATCGCATGCCACGCGTCGAGCGATTTCGCGACGGCGGGATGAACTTGCAGCGGTGCGTGTGTCATCGAAGTCTCCTGACTCATCGGACGGAAAAGAAACGAATCGGCGTCAAAGCGTCGCGGCCAGCGTCGTGCCCTGGTGAATCGCACGCTTCGCATCGAGTTCGGCGGCCTCGTGTGCGCCGCCGATCAGATGCACGCGGCATCCCGCGGCCTGCAGTTGCTCCGCCAGTTCGCGCGACGGCTCCTGCCCCGCGCAGATCACCACGTTGTCGACCGGCAGCGTCTGTTCGACGCCGTCGATCGTCACGTGCAATCCTTCGTCGTCGATGCGACGGTACGTCACCGCCGTCGACATGCCGACGCCGCGCGCCTTCAGCGCCGTGCGGTGGATCCACCCGGTGGTCTTGCCGAGCCCGTCGCCGATCTTCGATGCCTTGCGCTGCAGCAGATGCACCTGCCGCGCGGCCGGCTCGGGTTGCGCACGGCCCAGCCCGCCGGCGCTCGCATACGATCGATCGACGCCCCATTCGTTGAAGAACCGGTCGGCGTCCACCTGTTCGCCGCCATCGCGATGAACCAGATATTCCGCGACGTCGAAACCGATGCCGCCGGCGCCGACGATCGCGACGCTGCGGCCCACGGCCTTGTCGTCGCGCAGCACGTCGAGATAACCGAGCGTCTTCGGATGCCCGACGCCGTCGATCGGCGGCGTGCGCGGCACGATGCCCGTCGCGATCACCACCTCGTCGAATTCGCCCTGCAGCAGCATCTCGGCGCTCGCGCGCGTATTGACGTGCAGCGTGATGCCGCGCAGCTCGATCTGCCGGCGGAAGTAACGAAGCGTTTCGTTGAACTCTTCCTTGCCGGGCACCTTCTTCGCGATGTTGAACTGGCCGCCGATCTCGGCACCCGCTTCGTACAGCGTCACCGCGTGGCCGCGCTCGGCCGCCGTGACCGCGAAACCGAGGCCCGCCGGGCCGGCACCGACCACCGCGATGCGCTTGCGCTGCCGTGCGGGGCGGATCACGAGCTCGGTTTCGTGGCAGGCGCGCGGATTCACGAGGCAGGACGTGATCCTGCCGCTGAACGTATGGTCGAGGCACGCCTGGTTGCAGCCGATGCACGTGTTGATTTCGTCCGCGCGCCCTTCCCGCGCCTTGCGCACGAATTCGGCGTCGGCGAGGAATGGCCGCGCCATCGACACCATGTCGCAATAGCCGTCGGCGAGCAGCTGTTCGGCGACTTCCGGCGTGTTGATCCGGTTGGTCGCCACGAGCGGGATGCCGACCTTGCCCATCAATTGCCGCGTGACCCATGCGTACGCGGCGCGCGGCACCTTGGTCGCGATGGTCGGTATGCGCGCCTCGTGCCAGCCGATGCCGGTATTGATGATCGTCGCGCCGGCCGCCTCGATCGCCTGCGCGAGCCGGATCACCTCGTCGAGCGTCGAGCCGCCTTCGACGAGATCGAGCATCGACAGCCGGTAGATGACGATGAAGTTCTTGCCCACCCGCTCGCGCACGCGCCGCACGATCTCGACCGCGAAACGGATGCGATTCTCGTAGGCACCGCCCCACGCGTCGTCGCGATGGTTCGTGCGCGCGGCAATGAACTCGTTGATCAGGTAACCCTCGGACCCCATGATCTCGACACCGTCGTAGCCCGCATGCTGCGCAAGCGCCGCGCATCGGACGAAATCGGCGATCGTCTCGTCGACTTCGTCGCCGCTCAGCGCATGCGGCGTGAACCGGTTGATCGGCGCTTTCAGCGCACTGGGCGCGGCGAGCGCCGGGTGATATGCGTAGCGCCCGAAGTGGAGGATCTGCAGCGCGATCCTGCCGCCCTCCGCATGCACCGCGCGCGTCACGACGCGATGGCGTTCGGCTTCCGCTTCGGTCGTCAGCATCGCGCCGCCCGGCGCCGGACGGCCGCGCTCGTTCGGCGCGAAACCACCCGTGACGATCAGGCCGGCCTCGCCTCGCGCGCGCTCCGCATAGAACGCCGCCATTCGCTCGAATCCGTGCGGCGCCTCTTCGAGGCCGACATGCATCGACCCCATCAGTACTCGGTTCCTGAGCGACGTGAAGCCCAGTTCGAGCGGGGTCGTCAAATGCGGATAGCGGGATGCCATCGGGCGTCTCCATTTTTATGCAACAAGTTGCACAGATGGTAGTTCACCGCGTTCGTTTACGCAACAAGTTGCATAAACGTGACCCGCGACTTGTACTGTGGCCCCGATATGGCAAGATGCGGTTCATTCCGCTGCCTCCGCCGATCCGACATGTCCCTGCCTCACGCACTCCTCACCGCGCTCGCCGAACGTCCCGGTTCGGGGTCCGAGCTCGCCGACCGCTTCGATCGCTCGATCGGCTATTTCTGGCAGGCCACGCACCAGCAGATCTACCGCGAACTGGGGCGCCTCGAGGAAACGGGCTGGATCGAATCGCTGCCCGCCGAATCGGGGCGCGGCCGCAAGCGCGCGTACCGGATCCTGCCGGCCGGCAAAAAGGAGCTGCGGCGCTGGATCGCCGAACCGGAAGATCCGACGCCGCTGCGCGAAGCGTTGATGGTGCGCCTGCGCGCGGAAGCGGTGCTCGGGCCGGCCGGCCTCGAGGACGAAATCAGGCGGCGCATCGCGCTTCACCAGGAAAAGCTCGATCTCTATCTGCAGATCGAGGCGCGCGATTTTTCGACGCCCGACGATTCACGCACGAAGCGCCTGCAGCATCTGGTGCTGCAGGCCGGCATTGCGAACGAGCGGTTCTGGGTCGAGTTTTCTCAGCATGCGCTCGACACGCTGCGCCTGCCGAAGGACTGAGCCGGGTGCGCGCGGCGGCCACCGGCTCGGCTGCACCGGGGGTCGCGCCGGCGCACGCGGCCGTCGTGGCGCGCATTTCGCCGCGACGCGCCATACCGTAGTCACGCGTCCGGCAGAATCACCACCTTGCCCTTCACCTGCCGGTTCGCCATCCGCGCGATCGCGTCGGTCGCGCCGGCCAGCGGCACGCGCTCGGTGATCGCGGGCCGCACCTTGCCGGCCGCGAACCATTCCGCCAGCAAGCGCATGTTCGCGACATGCTGCGCCGGGTCGCGGCGCACCGCATCGCCCCAGAACACGCCGAGGATGTCGCGCTCCTTGAGCAGCGCGAGGTTCAGCGCGATCTTCGGAATCTCGCCGGCCGCGAACCCGACGACGAGGAACCGGCCGCGCCACGCGGTCGCGCGCAGCGCCGCCTCGGTGTAGGCGCCGCCCACCGGATCGTAGACGACATCGGCGCCACGCCCGCCGGTCAGTTCGTCCACGCGGCGGCGCAGGTCTTCGGTCGCATAGTCAATCGTCTCGTCCGCGCCGGCTTCGCGGCAGAGCGCGAGCTTGTCCGCGCTCGACGCCGCCGCGATCACGCGCGCGCCGAGCGCCTTCGCGATCTCGATCGCAGCGAGCCCGACGCCACCCGCCGCGCCCAGGACGAGCAGCGTCTCGCCCGCCTGCAGTCGCGCACGCTGCTGCAACGCGTGCAGCGACGTGCCGTACGCGAGCACGAGCGCCGCGCCCTGCTCGAACGTCATCCCCGGCGGCAACGGGGCGATCTGGCGCACATCGGCCACGCACTGCTGCGCGAACCCGCCGTGCCCCGTGAACGCGACCACCGAATCGCCGGGCCGCCATGCGGTAACGCCGTCGCCGACCGCGTCGATCACGCCGGCAAACTCGGCGCCCGGCGAAAACGGCAACGCCGGCTTCACCTGATACAACCCCTGGACGATCAGCGCGTCGGGGAAATTGAGCGACGCGGCCTTCACGTTGACCCGGACCTGGCCGGCCGCCGGTTCGGGAATCGCGACGTCTTCGATGCGCAGGCTGTCGATCGGGCCAAATGCGGTACACAACAGGGCTTTCATGCGCTTCTCTCTCCTTGCGCGGCGTGGCCGCGCATCGATGCGGTTTGCGGGATACTCCCGCGCGCCCGGTTCACGACGCGTGGGCGACGGCCATCCGAACCGGCCTTCGCGATATCGTCAGCATTCCGGAATGTCGGTGCGGCTACGTTCAGAACCACGCGTCGTGCATGTCGAGCGTCGTCGTGTCGACGCTCGACAGCAGATCGAGCTGTGCGTCCACTTTCGGCAACTCCCAGCGGAAGAAGTAGCGGGCGGCCGCACGCTTGCCGTCGTGGAAATCGCCGGCTTGCCCGTGCGCGGCGAGCGTCACGTCGAGCCACAGCCACGCGACGACGAGATGGCCGAACGCTTCCAGATAGACACTCGCGTTCGCGAGCCGCGCCTGCTGATCGCCGATCGCGCCGAGCTGTCGCGTGACGTCGACCAGCCGCGACCAGCGCCGCGCCAGCGCATCGGCCTGCTCCCGCAGGCCGGCATCGAGCGCCCGCGCGCGTTCGACGCTCGTGCCGATTCTCCCGTCGAGTGCGCGCAGCAGCGCGCCATCGTCCTGCGCGACCTTGCGGCCCAGCAGGTCGAGCGCCTGGATTCCGTGCGTGCCTTCGTGTATCGGGTTGAGCCGATTGTCGCGATAGAGCCGCTCGACCGCGTAATCGCGCGTGTAGCCGTAGCCGCCGTGCACCTGGATCGCGAGGTCGTTCGCCGCGAGACACCACTGCGACGGCCAGCTTTTCGCGATCGGCGTCAGGATGTCGAGCAGCCGCCCGGCCTGGGCGCGCACGGTCGCGTCGTCGTGCGCGCGCGCTTCGTCGACCAGCTTCGCGCAGTACAGGATCAGCGCGAGACCGCCTTCGACATAGGCCTTCTGCGCGAGCAGCATGCGCCGCACGTCCGGATGCTCGACGATCGGCGCCTGCGGCGCGGCGGCATCCTTGCCCGCCGGCCCCAGCGGACGCCCTTGAGGCCGGTTCCGCGCGTAGTCGAGCGCATGCAGATAACCCGTGTAGCCGAGCGCCACCGCGCCCGCGCCGACGCCGATGCGCGCCTCGTTCATCATGTGGAACATGTACGCGAGGCCGTGGTTCGGCTGGCCGACCAGATAACCGATCGCACCCGCCCGCCCTTCCGGCCGGTAGCGCGTGCCTTCGCCGAAGTTCAGCAGGCAATTGGTGGTGCCCCGGTAGCCCATCTTGTGGTTCAGCCCGGCGAGCACCACGTCGTTGTGCTCGCCCTGCGCGGCGCCGTCGGTACCGGGCAGGTACTTGGGCACGATGAACAGCGAGATGCCGCGCGTGCCGGGCAGCAGCCGGCCGTGTTCGTCGGGGATCTTCGCAAGCACGAGGTGGACGATGTTCTCCGTCAACTCGTGTTCGCCGCCCGAGATCCACATCTTGTTGCCGGTCAGCCGGTAGCGCGGGCCGAGCGGCGAGTCGCACTCGAAATCCGCGCGCGTCGCGATGTCGGACAGCGACGACCCGGCTTGCGGCTCCGACAGGCACATGGTGCCGAAGTAGCGCCCTTCCAGCTCCGGGCGCGCGAACGCGTCGATCTGCGCGGGGGTGCCATGCGCGACGAGCAGGTTCGCGTTGGCGACGGTCAGGAACGGATAGGCGGCGGTCGCGATGTTCGCGGCCTGGAAGAACAGGAACGACGCGGCTTCGACCAGCTTCGGCAAGCGCATGCCGCCGAGCGCTTCGTCGTGGCCCGCGGCGATCAGGCCGGCGTCCGCGAAGGCGCGCACGGCCGGTTCGACGTCCGGGATCAGCGTCACGCGCTCGCCGTCGAAGTGCGGTTCCTCGCGATCGCCTCGTGCCGCATGCGGCGCGAACAGGTCTTCGGCAATCCGCTCGCTGGTATCGAGCACCGCGTCGAACGTCTCGCGACTGTGCTCCGCGTAGCGCGGCAGCGCGACGAGCGCCTCCGCATCGAGCCAGTCGTACAACAGGAACGCGAGATCGCGTCGCGACATCAACAAGCTCATCGTGCTGCCTCCCGGGGGCCGGCTTCGTCAGCCGAATGAAGGGTTCCGTGATTGCGAATGCTGGCAGGAATTTAGCACGGTCGTTCGCAAACAACAACGACGGATGCGCTAGTCCGTGTACCCCGGATTGCGCCGATCGAGCCGGCGCAGCAGCCCGGGCCAGACGAGCGCGCCGGCCCCCATGCCGCGCGTCACCGCGGCGATCTGCTGCTTGATGCCGTCGAGAATCGGCTGTGCGATCGGCAGCAGCGCGGTGCCGCCGGCCTGCGCGCGCACCTGGATCATGCAGGCCGCTTCGAAGAAGTACATCGCGACGAACGCGTCTGCCGGCGTCGCCCCGACGGTCAGCAGGCCGTGGTTGCGCAGCATCAGGTTCGTGTGGGCGCCGAGGTCGCGCACGAGGCGCGCCTTTTCGCCTTCGTTGAGCGCAATGCCCTCGTAGTCGTGATAGCCGAGCGACGCCAGCACGCCGAGCGACTGCTGCGACAGCGGCAGCAACCCGCCCTCCTGTGCCGACACGGCGACGCCGTTGACCGAATGCGTATGCATCACGCACAGCGCGTCGTCGCGGGCCGCGTGCACCGCGCTGTGGATGGTGAAGCCGGCCGGGTTGATCTCGTACGGCGATTCGGACACCTTGCGTCCTTCGAGATCCACCTTCACCAGCGACGATGCCGTGATCTCGTCGAACATCATGCCGTACGGGTTGATCAGGAAATGATGCTCCGGGCCGGGGACGCGCGCGGAAATATGGGTGAACACGAGATCGTCCCAGCCGAACAGCGCGGTGAGGCGGTAAGCCGCCGCCAGGTTGACTCGCGCGTCCCATTCGGTCGGGGAAACTGCCTGCTTCACGCTGATATCGGATGAGGCCACGTCGACACTCCTTGTTCAAGGATGGATGCGTACCGGGCCGCACGATACGGCCCGGCCCGGGGATTGCGTCACCCCGCGCGGGGCTTCGCAAGCTGATCGGCAACCGGCAGGCTGCGGATGCGCGTGCCGGTCGCCGCGAAGATCGCATTGGTCAGCGCGGGCGCGACGGGCGGCAGGCCCGGCTCGCCCACGCCGCCGAGCGGTGTCGCGAAATCGTCGGGCGCGACGAGATGCACGCGGATTTCACGCGGCGCCTCGTTCATTCTCAGCACCTGGAAACCGTTGAAGTTGCTCTGCTCCGGATGGCCGTCCTTGAACGTGATCTCGCCGTGCAGCGCGATGCCGAGCCCCATCACCACTGCCCCCTCGAGCTGCGAGCGTACGCGCTCCGGATTGACCTGCGGCCCGCAGTCGATCGCGATGTCGACCCGCGGCACCGTGATCTTGCCGTCGGCATCGACCTGCACCTCGCACACCGCCGCCGTGTACGACACGAAGCTGCGGTGCGCGGCGATCCCGAGCCCGTGCCCCTTCGGCAGCCTGCGCCCCCAGCCCGCCTCGCGCGCGACCGTCTCGACCACGCGCCGCAGCCGCCCTGTGTCGACCGGATACAGCGCCGGATCCTCGCCGTAGTTCACGTTCTTCACCGTGATGTGCGGCTCGAAACGCCGCGCGGGCCCGATCAGTTCGAGCAGGAAATCCTTCGGGTCGCGACCGGCCGCGTGCGCCAGCTCCGACACGAAACTCTGGATTCCGAACGCATGCGGGATGTTGTAGACCGAGCGGAACCAGCCGATCCGCGTGTGCGCCTGCGAGGCCGGATTCTCGATCCGCACGTTCGGGATCGCGAACGGCAGGTCCGCGATCCCCTGCGCCAGCTCGCCCGGCTGCTCGTGCACGACGCCGGCCCTAAAGGTCGACTGGATCGACGGCGCAACCGTGCGATGCTGCCACGCGACCACTTTCCCCGACGCATCGATCCCGCCGTCGAACGCTTCGAGCGACACGGCATGGAAGTAGTCGTGCGCAAGGTCGTCCTCGCGCGTGAACGTCAGCTTGACCGGCGCACCAACCGCCTTCGACAGCAGCGCCGCCTCCACCACGTAGTCGGGCTTCGACTTGCGGCCGAAACCGCCGCCGAGCAGCGTCACGTTGACCGTCACGCGCTCGCCCGGCAACCCGAGCGCCTTCGCGACCTCGTCGCGCGTGGTCTGCGGCGCCTGCGTACAGGTCCACACTTCGCATCGGCCGTCCGCCACGCGCGCGACGGCCGCGGGCGGCTCCATCGTCGCGTGTGCGAGATGCGGGATGTAGTAGGTCGCACGCACGCGTTTCGCGGCGCCGGCCAGCGCCGCCGCCGCGTCGCCGTCGTTGCGGATCACGTCGCCCGGTTGCGCCGCAGCCGCTTCCAGCGTCTTCCGGTACGCGGCCGAATCGTAGTTCGCATTGGGCCCGTGCTTCCAGTCGATCTTCAGTTGCGCGCGTGCCTGGATCGCCGTCCACGTGTCGCGCGCGACGACGGCCACGCCGCCGAGCGGCTGGAAGCCGGACGGCAGCGGCGTCGACGCGAGCAGCACGACCTTGACGACACCCGGCAGATTCTCCGCCGCCGACGCGTCGAACGACGCCATCGTGTCCCCGTAGGCCGGCGGGCGCGCGACGACCGCGTACAGCATGCCGTCGAGCCGCGTGTCGATCCCGTAGTGCGCGCGGCCGGCGACGATGTCGCATCCGTCGATCAACGCCGTTTCGCCCTTGCCGATATAGCGGAATTCGGCTGGCGCTTTCAGCGGCACCGTCGCCGTATCGGGTGCCGGCAACGCGGCCGCTTTCGCCGCCAGTTCGCCGAAGCCGAGCTTGCGTCCGCTCTTCATGTCGACGACCTCATGCACGGTTGCCTTGACCTGCCGCGCATCGACGCCCCACGCCGCGGCGGCAGCCTGTTCGAGCATCGTGCGCGCCGCCGCGCCCGCGCGGCGCAACGCGGCGAAGCTCTGGCGCAGGCTGCGCGAGCCGTCGGTGTTCTGGTTGCCGTAGCGCGGCTCGTCGCCGACGGCCTGTGCGACCTTCACGCGCGCCCAGTCCGCGCCCAGTTCGTCCGCCACCACGAGCGCGACGCTCGTGCGCACACCCTGCCCCATCTCGGAGCGGATGCAGGTCACCGTGACCGTGCCGTCGGGTGCAATCGCGACGAACAGGTGCGGATCGTCGCGCAACCCGTGCGGCATTCCCGCGCCGCCATATCGCGGATCTGCACTGACGGGCGGCTGGTTCGGCACGGCCGCGCGCACGAGCGACGGCACGCCGAACACGAGCAGCAACCCGCCGGACGCAAAGCCGAGCAGCAGCGCGCGACGGCTTTCGTTACGGACGGAGAGTTCGGGCGCGCTCATGCGGCACCTCCGCGGCGCACGGCCAGGCGGATCGCCGCGCGTATGCGCGTGTAGGTGCCGCAGCGACAGATGTTGCCGGACATCGCATCGTCGATGTCGGCGTCGGTCGGATGGGGATTCGTCTTCAGCAACGACGCGGCCTGCATGATCTGCCCGGACTGGCAGTAGCCGCACTGCGCGACGTTCAGTTCCTGCCACGCCTGCTGCAGCGGATGGGTCAGATCGGTCGACAGGCCCTCGATCGTCGTCACGCGCTTGCCGGAAGCGGCCGCGACCGGGGTGATGCACGACCGGATCGCGACGCCGTCGACGTGCACGGTGCACGCGCCGCACAGTGCCATCCCGCAGCCGAACTTGGTGCCGGTGTGGCCGAGAACATCGCGCAGATACCAGAGCAACGGCATGTCGGGATTGCCGTCGAAGTGCTGCTCGCTACCGTTGACGGTCAGCGTGATCATCGTTCACCTCCTGGTTGCGATGCCCGCTTCGGGCAGGCATCGGGTGGGGATTCGAACGGCGCGGCGCACATTCCGAACAACCAGGCAGGGCGCCGTGTCGTGGGCCGTGTTGCCTGCAGGCACGGCCCGGCGGATGCTGCAAACGATGCTGCGGCCCGGTTGCCTGCGCAACGTGGCAACGAATTCCCGGCCGCTCGCTCGTCCGCATGGATCGCCGATCCGCATTATCGAACCATTTCGGATTTGCCGTCGGATCGCGGGGATTCGGGCGTTTCAGGTAATCGGAGCGGGAAATTTGCCCGGAGATGGCGGGTCGCGACCGGTCACGCTTGCCGGAGAGGCGGGCGGGTGATTCTCAGGTATCGATGTTTCGATGCGCGGCCGCAGGCGGTTCGCTCCCGTTCTTGCGCAGCGACTGTCCACGTTCGCCGGGCGCTTCGGTACGACGGTAGCAAAAACCGGACGACCAGACCCGCCCTGTGCAATCAGCGGGCCGAGAAACCGGAAATGATCGAGCGCGCAAACGCAAACGTCCGGCCGGCCTCCCGGCCGGACCGGATCGTCCCGCGATTGCAACGCGTGGTTCGAACGCTAGCGCGCCGCGATGCTCACCGCGACCTCAACGCCTGCAACCCCAGCGTGAGCGCGTTGAACGGCATTTCCGCCGCCCCCATCGAAAAACTCGTCGCTTTCGTGGGTACGCCCGAATTCCGCATCAGCGCGTGAACGATCCGCTCGCTCGCATGGCCGTCGCCGTACGGATTGCTCGCGCGCGCCATCTCCCCGTAAGCGCTCTCGCTGTCGAACAGACGCGACGCTTCGTACACGATCCGCTCCTGATCGGTACCGACGAGCCGCGCGGTACCGGCCTGGATCGCCTCGGGCCGCTCCGTCGTCTCGCGCGTGACGAGCACCGGCTTGCCCAACGCGGGCCCTTCTTCCTGAATGCCACCCGAATCGGTGATGATGAAATGCGCGCGCGACATCAGGAATACGAACGAAAGATATTCCTGCGGCTCGATCAGGTAGATGTTCGGCATGTGACCGAGCCGGGCGCGCGCCGGCTCCCGCACGTTCGGATTCATATGCAGCGGATAGACGAACTGCGCGTCGGGATAGCGCTTCGCGAGCGTGCACAGCGCCTCGCAGAAATTCTGGAACGGCTCGCCGAAACTTTCGCGTCGATGGCCCGTGATCAGCACCACGCGCCGCGACGGCTCGAGAAAAGGAAACTGTCCGGCGACCTTCTCCGTCAGCGCCGTCGTGCAGTCCAGCATGCGCTTGACCTCGTGCAGCGCATCGATCACGGTATTGCCGGTCAGCACGACCGCCCCGCCCGGCACGCCCTCGCTGAGCAGGTTGTCGCGTGCCTGCCCGGTCGGCGCGAAATGCCACGACGATACGGCGTCGGTCACGCGGCGGTTCAACTCCTCCGGCCACGGCGACCAGATGTCGCCGCTACGCAGGCCGGCCTCCACATGCCCGACCGGCAAATAACGGTAGAACGCCGCCAGACTGACCGCGAGCGTGGTCGTCGTATCGCCGTGCACCAGCACGACGTCCGGGCGCAACTCGTCGAAGACGACGCCGATTGCCTGCAGAATGCCGGTCGTCACGTCGGTCAGCGTCTGGCTTTGCCGCATCACGTTGAGATCGTAGTCGGGCTTGATGTCGAACAGCGTCAGCACCTGATCGAGCATTTCGCGGTGCTGCGCGGTCACGCATACCCTGGCGTCGACACCGGCCTGTGCTTTTAATTCACGCACCAGCGGTGCCATCTTGATGGCCTCCGGCCGAGTCCCGAACACAAGCAAAATCTTTTTCATCGTTATCCTCGTTGACCCATATCGCGCTGAATGACCCTGCTCGTGGCGCGAAGCATGTATTCAGACGGCACCTTCCGTACTCGCACGCGATCGACACGCTGCAGTGTCGCGGAGCGAGCGCGCCGCCCTGTCCACGTGGTCTGCGCCACGCGAATCGTCGTACTACCGGCGTCTCGTTGCACTTGATCAGTCACGTCATGAGTCGTTCCTCGCTTGGCCAGGCGTCACGTCCGTTCGTCACGTCCCCTCCACTACAGCAATATTCAAACCAGTCGTACTGCGGCCGTGTCCGGTTCGCACCGCATGCACCGCGCACACGCGACGCACGATGAAATGTTTCACAACTGCTACGTGTGTCGCACCGCCGGTCGAGCGCGATACAGGCAAAAATCCGGGCAGTTTCATCGCCCCTTCAGCGTCGTCGTCCGACGAATCACGGACGCGTGTCGCACGTTCGTTTCGCATCGGATCTCGCGGATCTGTCGAAGCGCGTTGCGCTTACTCGATCCGCCACTTTTGTCTGTGCAGCGGGCGGCGCAATCGGCCGCTCGTCCGCGCTCCCGCACGAGGGATTTAACCGACATGCAACGTCCTTCACGTCGCACGAATCGATGCATGCGAAATGTTGCGAATGTGTAACGCTGATCCGAAACGGGGCGGATACATCGATGCGCGGTCCATGCAGCGCATGCGCCTGCATGAGTCGCATCGGCACCCCGGCCGATGCGCACACAACGAACGACACGGCGCGCATCGCCGCGCACAGTCACGCTGCCAGCGCGGCACACGTTCGACAGACAATTCGCTGGACGCATCGCATGTGCGCGCTGCAATCCCGGTCGCACGCGGGCTGATTCTTCGATGAATCAAAATCCGCCGCCGCCGTCCGCGCCACGCCCCCGGCCTTCGTGCCTGCCCCTTGCTGCGCGCGGCATCGCGGCCGATGGCTCACGCCTTGCTTAATGACAGTCAGGTGTACCTCGAAACACGCGCCGGACAGCGGACGAACGGGGACGCCCAAGCAACGAAGCCGGGAGGAAACGCGGCACGTCCGCCGGGAGCGAAAGACCAGCGCTCCCGCGCACCGCACGTGCCGACGTGTCCCGTTGCAATGCGCGATCCGCGAGCCAGGTTCAGGCTCCGATGCAGGGAACTGCCTCGTGGACGCACATCCCGGTATGAGCCTCGGGTTCACCCGCATCACCGTGAACCGAGCCGCAACATCGACACGCTTGCCGGGCGCGACGCGGCCAACGCCGCGCCCGGCGACGATTGCACAGGACCCCGCGCAGGAGCCCAGCACATGAAACGGCCCGCGCTTTCCCCGACCGCACGCTCGCACGTCGCGGCCACCATCGCGCTGTGCCGCCTGTGGCACGTCGCCTGCTGTCTCGCCGCGTGCGGCTTCGCACTGCACGCGAGCGCCGCCGAACTCCGGCTCGAAGGGCTGTACCAGCGCACCGACGGTGCGATCACCGTGCGCCTGAACGGCGTCGGCATCGATCCGTATTTCGCGGCAAAAGCGCTGCTCGCCGCGTCCGACGCGCAACTCGACGCCCGTCAGGCCGCACTCGCGTGGATCGCATGGTTGCTGCCGCGCCAGCGCCCGGATGGCGGCTTCGATCGCTACTGCGTGAAGGACGGCCGCTACCGCTCATGTGCCGAAGCGGAAACCGACGACGCGATGATGGCGACCTGGATCGAATTGCTCGCCCGCTTCGCGCCGCCCGGCGGCTTGCCCACCGCGTGGGAACTCAGCCTGAACCGCGCCGCCATGCATCTGGAGACGCTGCTCGACAAGCCCTCCGGCGTGTATCAGATCTCGTCTTCGCTGCACGTCGCGCTGCTGATGGACAACGTCGAGGTACACAGCGCGTTCCAGGCACTCGAGGCGTACTACGTCCGGCGCGCCGACTACACGCATGCGGGCCCGTGGAGCCTGCGCGCCGACCAGCTTGCCTCCGCGATCCTGAAGGTGTTCTGGCGCGGCACGGCATCCGGTTTTCGCGCCAGCACGCAGCAGGTCAGCGATGCGAGTTTTTATCCGGCGAAGATCGCGCAGATCCTCCCGCTCCTGTCCGGTATTCAGGTTCCCGAACAATCCGGCGAGGCGATCTATGCACGGTGGATTCGGAAGTACGGCAAGAGCTGGCAGCAACTTGCCAACACCGACTACCCGTGGAGCCTGATCGCGCTGGTCGCGGTCAAGATGAACGATTGGAGCACGGTTGCCTGCTGGCAAGCGCGATCGGGGCCATACCGGCACGGCGCGCACTGGAACGTACTGGAGGAGTCGCTTTATCTGGCATTCGAAAGCCGGATGGCCGATCCCGTCATACCCGCTCGATGCGGGCTCACGACGGCGGCGGCAACGGCAACGGCAACCGCATCGCGCTGACGCAACGGCGCGTGCGGTCCATGATGACTAAACGGGAAGGAGACGTGTCATGTGTGGCATCGTCGGCGCAGTCGCGCAACGGGACATCGTCCCGATTCTGATTGAAGGTTTGCGTCGCCTCGAATATCGCGGCTACGATTCATGCGGCGTGGCGACGGTCGTCGACGGCCACGCGCGCCGCGAGCGCAGCGTGTCGCGCGTCGCCGATCTCGACGCGCACGTGCGTACCGCCGGCCTGACCGGCAGCACCGGCATCGCGCACACGCGCTGGGCGACGCACGGCGCGCCGGCCACCTGCAACGCGCATCCGATCTTCTCGCGCGACGAAATCGCGCTCGTGCACAACGGCATCATCGAGAACCACGAAACGTTGCGCAAGCAACTTTCCGACGCGCACTACGAATTCGACGGCCAGACCGACACCGAGGTCGTCGCGCACCTGATCCACAGCAAGTATCGCGGCGACCTGCTCGCCGCCGTGCGCGCGGCAACGTCGCAACTTCACGGTGCGTACGCGATCGCGGTGTTCAGCAAGCACGAGCCGCAGCGGCTGATCGGCGCACGGGTCGGCTCGCCGCTCGTCGTCGGCGTGACGGATGGCGAATGCTTTCTTGCATCCGATGCGCTCGCGCTCGCCGGCATCACCGACCGCTTCATCTTTCTCGAGGAAGGCGACATCGTCGAGTTGACGCCGGGCGGCGTGCGCATACTCGATCGCGGCGGCGCACCGGTCGAGCGTGCGGTACAGACCATTTCGTCCGCGCAGGCCGCGGTCGAACTCGGGCCGTACCGGCATTTCATGCAGAAGGAGATATTCGAGCAACCGCAGGCCGTGGCCGCGACCATTCCGGATGCGGGGCTGTTCGATCCGGCCGTATTCGGCCCCGACGCCGCGCGCGCGTTCGAGCAGATCGACAACGTGCTGATTCTCGCGTGCGGCACGAGCCACTATTCCGGCCTGACCGCGCGCCGCTGGCTCGAAACGATCGCGCGCTTGCCGGCCCAGGTCGAGATCGCGAGTGAATACCGTTACAGCGACGCGCTCGCGATGCCGAATACGCTGGTGGTGAGCGTGTCGCAATCGGGCGAGACCGCCGACACGCTCGCCGCGCTGAAGTATGCGCAGGCGCTCGGCCATATCGATACGCTGGCGATCTGCAACGTGCCGACCAGCGCGATGATGCGGCAGGCAGGACTGCGCTTCCTGACGCGGGCCGGCCCGGAAATCGGCGTCGCGTCGACCAAGGCATTCACGACGCAGCTCGTCGCGCTGTTCATTCTCGCCGTTACGCTCGGGCGGCTGCGCGGCTATGTCGACGATGCGCAGCTCGCGCGCTACACGATGCAATTGCGGCGGCTGCCCGGCGCGCTCGAGGAGGTGCTTGGGCTCGAGCCGCAGATCGAGCGCTGGGCGGCGGAATTCTCACAGCACGAGAATGCGCTGTTCCTCGGGCGCGGGCTGCACTACCCGATCGCGCTCGAAGGTGCGTTGAAGCTGAAGGAGATTTCGTACATCCACGCGGAGGCGTATCCCGCGGGTGAGCTCAAGCACGGGCCGCTCGCGCTCGTGACGCACACGATGCCCGTCGCGACGATCGCGCCGAACGATGCGCTGCTCGAGAAGCTGAAGTCGAACATGCAGGAAGTGCGGGCACGCGGCGGACAGCTTTACGTGTTCGCCGACGCCGATACGCGGATCGACAACAGCGAAGGCGTGTCGGTACTGCGGATGCCGGATTATTACGGGTTGTTGTCGCCGATCCTGCACGTCGTGCCGCTGCAGTTGCTCGCGTATCACGCGGCGTGTTTGCGCGGCGCGGATATCGACAAGCCGAGGAATCTGGCGAAATCGGTTACGGTGGAGTGACGGGAGGTGGGTACCGCGGGCGGACTGGTGAAGGTCTGCAAGTGCCGAGACTGGGCCGCCCTACACGACTCGAACGTGTGACTGTGTTTGGCGACTTCCAGTCTCCCGGACTCAGTCCGGATGAACCATCGATACGACCTGTTGAAGCTTCACAGTTGACCGGCGGTATCGTGCGACTGCCGAGAATACGAAGCCGGCCTTGCCATGCAAAAACTCAACTGCGCACCTGCTCGCCCTTTATAAAGGCAATCAGGGCGCGCAGAGCCTGCGAAACATGGCGATGACCCGGATAGTAAAGACACAGCCCCGGAAAAGGCGGACACCAGTCGTCAAGAACGCGTTCGAGCCGCCGGTCACGCAAGGCTTCGATGACGAGGTGGTCGGGAACGAAGGCGATGCCGATGCCATCCACGGCAGCGTCGACCATCAGCGGTTGGTCCGTCAGAGTAAGCGGACCCGAAACATCGATGGTCTCGCTGACGCCGCGTCGCTCGAATTCCCACTGGTAGATCGCCCCGCTCTCGAAGCGAAAGCGAATACAGTCGTGTCGATAAAGATCGTGCGGCGTAATGGGGCGTCCATGTTCAGCGAAATACGCGGGCGACGCGACTGCTGCGAAACGAACGTTGCCCATGAGCGGAACGGCCACCATGTCCTGCGGCACGGCCTCGGCCAGTCGGATGCCCGCGTCGAATCCCGCTGCAACGATATCACCGAGGCGGCCGTCGCTCACGACGTCGAGATGCACGTCCGGATACGACTTCAGGAAGCTTGCCAGGATGGGACGCAGGATGAGGCGGATTGCGCCTTCGCTTGCATTGATGCGCACGGTTCCGCTGGGAGCCACCCGTAGATCGTCGACTTCGCGCATCGCTTCGTCAATGATCGAAACCGCCGGCCGGAGTTTGGCTGCCAGACGCTCGCCGGCCTCGGTGAGCGAGGTGCTGCGAGTCGTTCGATTCAGGAGCCGGACGCCCAGACGGCGCTCGAGCGCTTTTACCGAATGACTGACCGCTGACGGCGTGATCTCGAGTTCGGTCGCTGCTGCGCGAAAGCTTCGTCGTGTTGCAACGGCCAGGAACACAGTGAAAGAGAAAAAATCGACGTTCCTTGATTGGTGAGTAACTCTCATCGTGTCATCAAGCATTGGTGATCTTGTTTTGATACTAGGGGCTCCCTACACTGGGTGCAACCATTTCAGTCAAGGAGCGCAAGATGTCTCGAAAGATATTGATCACGGGTGCCAGTTCAGGTTTTGGTCGTGGTGCGGCAATTGAACTTGCGCGCCTTGGCCACCATGTCGTGGCGACGGCCGAGACGTGGCCGCAGGTTCGCAGCCTGCGTGCGGACGCAGCCGAGGCCGGCGTGGTGCTCGAGGTGATCAAGCTGAATCTGCTCGACGCGATCGACATCGCTCACGCAGGCTCGTTCGATCCCGATGTCCTGGTGCTGAACGCCGGCGTCATGGAAGGCGGATCGATCGTCGACATCCCGATGCAGCGCGTTCGGGAGTCCTTCGAAATCAACGTCTTCGGCCATCTTCAACTGGTACAGGCGATCGTGCCAAAGATGGTGGCACGCAGGTCCGGAAAAGTCGTATGGACCTCGTCGATGGGGGGCATTCTGGTTGTCCCGTTTGTCGGCGCCTACTGCGCGACCAAGCATGCGATCGAGGCCATCGCCGGGTCGATGAAAGCGGAACTCGAACCCTTTGGTGTCAAAGTCGCGACCGTGAATCCAGGCGTTTTCGGTACCGGATTCAACGACACTGGCGCCGAGAGCTACGTGCAGTGGTACGACGCCGATTCCGCCGTTGTGCCGATGCCGGATTTCGGCGACAGCCTGATGAACCAGGCGGATCCCAAGGAGATGATCGACGCCATGGTCGAGATCATTCCGGCCGATACGCATTTGTATCGAACCATGCGCCCGTTAGCGACGATTGACGCTGCGAAGCAGTGGCAAGCGACGGAGTGGACGCAAAATGCCTGAGCTCACGTTGGAGCGGGCGGATCGGATCGTGGCCCAGGGGCGTGCCGCAGCCCAGGACGCGGGCGTCAATGCCGTGTTCGCAATTCTGGATGCGGGTGCGCACCTGGTCACTTTCTCGCGGATGGACGGAGCATGGCTTGCGTCGAATGAACTGTCGATAGCGAAGGCCCGGGCGTCGGTGATGTTCCGGGCGCCGAGCGAAGCGCTCAATGTTCCGTGGCAGGCGGGCCAGCCAGTTCCACACTTCGATCACATCCATGCAGGCGGGCTGTTGCTGATGGCAGGAGGAGTGCCTCTCCTGGATGGCGATGGCCAGCTGATCGGCGCACTCGGCGTGTCCGGCGGTACGCCCGAGCAAGATGCGGCACTCGCTCGGGCTGCGATTGCCCGTGTGCTGGAATAGGCGCGATTCCGATACCCCGGCTACCGCGTCGAATCCGTGGTGACACATCTCGGTTTCGTCGGCAGTGACCTGCGGCGGAATTTCGTAGCCGGTCAGGCGGCGAGTCTCTCGACGAACCCGTTTTGCCACGGACTGCCCGGTGCGATGAAGGCCGGACCGCTGGCAGCATCTCGCAGCCAGCGCATAACCTTGGCAGCGGTAAATTCGTCGCCGCCAGACCGAATGAACGCGGGCTCGCCGTACAGCCGCATCAGTCCCGACGGCGTCAGGATAACGTCCTGCGACCGCAGGCTGGCCCATCGAGCGTCGGAAGCGTAAGCCCCCGCTCGGCGGCAATCTCGACCAGACAGGCATATGCAACATCTGGCTTGCGACGTGTACGTGCCGGAGAAGTACCTTGTCTCATTGTCTTCAGAATTGAGCAGTCACCTGAAAACCGAGCGTCACGCGCGCGGTTGGAAAACCGGACGGCTTGTAGACAGGTGTACCCGCGAAGAGATCGTAGCCGTATCCGCCGAACCGAGTCGTGACACTGCCCTTGACGCCAATCACTGCACCGGCGAGTTGCGTGCCAACCAAGGCAACCGGCTCTGGCCCCCAGACCCGACCGTAGTCGAGACCAGCATAGGCCGATAGCCCGGTCTGCGCGATGGGAACCTGCAATTCGTTGCGCCAGTAGAATCCGCGCGATCCCGCCAGCAGCGTTTCACCGTCGAATCCCCGCACGGTATAACGACTGCCGATCGTGACGCTATCGAGGTATGAAACCGTGTTGCCGGTGTACTGACCATGCAAGGTCGTCACATATTTGAACGGCTGCGTACCGATGACGAACGGTGTCGACAGATTCGCATCGAGCACGACCATCTTGAATCTGTAAGTCTGTCCACCCTCCGCCGCGAACATGCTGTCGGTCGAGCCGAGCCAACCCAAGCCCTGACGATAGACAAGCGAGCCGTCGAACTGCGACGAGCCGAAATAGTGCCGGTCGTTCAGCCCGAATTCGAGAAAGGTCGCGTTCTGGTGCGACGACGGGATCGTCGTACCTTCGATGTAGCTGTCGCCGAATCGGCGCGTCAAGCGAACCTGCGCCCCGAACACATCGTTCCGGCTGCGCGTCAGCACACGATTGAGCCTGAAGTCGACCGTCTTCATGTTGCCGCTGGCAACGAACGTCTGATTCACGGCAGCGAGCGGTTGAAAGTACGTGCTGGTATAGGCCGACAGAGTGCCGGTCCAGTAACCCCAAGGAACCGAGTAGAACGCGTTCCAGCCGTGCGAACCGAAGCGCTTGTCGCCGAATTCCAGATCCTGGTTGAAGCCGACGTTGAAGATGTCATTGAGACCCAGCGGGTTGTCGATGCCAAGCGACACGTTGCCTTGCAGTTTGCCGGTCGCGCGCGTACCGGAATTGTCGATGGACGCAACAACGGTCCACGGTTTGCTGCGCTTCACGTCGAGCACGACATCGCTCTCACCGGGCGTATCTCCCGGTGCGATCCGCATCGACACGTCCTGACTCGAGACGCGCTTCATCTGCTCAAGCCCTTGTTCGATGTCGCGCAGGTTCAACACGTCGCCGTCGCGGTTCGGGAACGCGGTCTTCCACGTTCCGCGCAACTTCTCGTCCTCGAAACGCACGTGGCGGATCACGCCCGGAATCAGGGCAAGCTTCAATGTGCCGGTGGACAAATCCTGCTCTGGCACGAGCACGCGGGTCGTGATGTAGCCGCGTGCGAGGATGGCTTGCGATAGTCCCTTTACGATCAGGTCGACGCCTTGCTTACCTACGCATTGGCCGGCGTAGTGCGCAAGCCAGTCGCGCGCAAAGGCGAAGCGGTCCATCGGCAAGGCTGACGCGCCTTGCGCCTTTGATGCGGCCGGTAGCGAGTCGGGCACGTCGAGCGCGAAATGATCGATTCGAAAGCACGGTGTTTCGGTCGGCAATACCGGATAGGCTTCCGGGCGCGGCACGTCCGAGCGCACGCCCGGCGCTTGCACGGTGGCTTCTCGCTGCAGCGCATCACGGCGCTGCTGAGCTTGCTGATTCTGCTCGGCGTTCGCGCGGGCAGCGGCGGCCTGGTCACTGGGAGACGGCGCCTGTTGTGCTTGCGCAGCAAGCGTGATCAGAGTAGTGATTGGTAAAACCGCCAGCCGTCTGGTCGTTTTCATTTAATTATGTTTTGAATTGACGGGAATAGACAACAAACATCCCCGTTATCGATACAACACTGATCATCAATCCGCATCAGCGCCTCACCATGACTGAGGTTTAAATCAATTCCCCGAAACTCCGAGCCGCGCATCCTGCCGCAACTTCTCAACCAATTGATTCCATACATTCTCGTATAGAGGAAATGATTCCTCAGCCTGAGAAGCGGCTCTAGCCCGCATCACAGTCGCCAGAAAAATTGACAGCCCGCTAGAGTTCAACGATTCCGTTGAGATAAAGCTCATCCCCCCCTCTTCCATAGGAAGGTAAACCTCATCCTTAATCCACATGTCGGACGAGTGAAATTGATCACCGATTCGATTGACCAAATAATCGAACTGACTCGTACTCACAGGGACGCGCACTTCTTTAGAAATAACTATCGATCCCGCCATTTTCGCCTCACTTGATCAGAATAATCTTCGCCTGCAGTTTTTGCGGGAGATTGCCAATAGCCTTGATAAGCAATGTTTTGTTTGCCTCACTCAGAAATCTAGAATCCAACGGCACAAAATCCGCAGCAGCCGCATGATCCGAAAGAGTGTTCATGAAATTATTAAGATTTTTATCAAAAAACTGATTTATCTTTGCCGCCTGCGCGACCGTATCCGGCGTAAGCATAAAATCCACGGTCTTACCGTTGTTCGGCCCGGAGCTGAATACAAAGTCAACCGAGGAGCCCTGAGGCGCACGTTGGAGCGTGCCGCCCAGATAATTTTCAAGCTCTGCCGCTGCTCCGGCTTCACCTGGTCTAAATTTACCTACTGCCGGATCAACAACGTTCAATCGATCGAAAGCATTCAGATCAACTGGATTGCTCGCAACAATTGTCGTGGGACTCGATGAACCGTTGGATGCCGAGATATTACTACCTGAGCTTGCCCCTTGGGTTCCCGGAGACTGACTGGCGCTTGCTCCCTGACCATACGGCTGATTTCTCGCCGAATTCGCTGCCGCGGAGAGATCACCGCTCGCATTCTTCAGCGCACCGTTTCCAAGCGTGGCGACATCCGCCGATGTTATTCCCGCATCAGTTCCGACTGCCGCTTTCCCGCCGAGACCCAGCGTCGCCAAGATAGGCGTCAGGAATTCAGTATCCGGGCCGATTGAAGTCCCAGATTTATACGGCTTCTTCAGCCCATCCAGCGAGACATAGCCCGGGTCACCGGGCGACGCGAATGGCCCGCCGTTCGGAATATTGACGATCACGCCCGCGACGTTGACCATTCCGTTCCAGACACCGGCCTTGGCATCCGAAGCCATCGCGGCAGTCCGATTGAGCAGCCCCTGCAGTCCCGCGATTGTCGCTCGGTCGTCCGTTTTTTGGGGGTCGTTGCCTGCGTTGTAAAGCTCGACGTTCGATGCCATCGCCGCGCCCGCACTGCCCCCCACCAGTGCACCACCGACTGTCGCCGCGACGTTCGCAGCAATATTGCCGGCCAGCGACGAACCGGTCGAATCGCCGACCGACTTGCCGATCTTCTCTGCCTGTCCAGCCAACAACGACGACATGCCAGCACCCGCTGCGCCGCCGATTGCCGTGAGCGCAGTGCCGCCGCCGAGCCCGCCGATCAGTGCACCGCCGCCCATCTGCAATTCCGCACGTGACGCCCCGCCCTCGTCCCAGCTCTTCGCCTGGTCAATGTACGACTGCATCGCAACAAGGTCGCCGCGCTCGTAAGCGGCCTTGGCCGCGTCGATCGCATCCTTGCGCTTGCCGTCAGCGTACAAGCCGATCCCCTGCGAAATCGTCTGTCCGGCCGCCTGCGCCGCATTCATCGTATCGGCCTGCTGCGACAACGTCTTTTGCACATCGGGCGTCTTCGAAACGGTCCCGTTCAGATTCGTCGTATCGCGGTTCAGGTTCGCGACGTCCTGCGTCTGCTCGCCCGGCTTCGTGATGTTGATCGTACCGGCGCTTACCGCGCTCTTCGTCGTCGCGCTCTGGTCGCCGCTGTCGTTCTGGAACACCATCGGCGTGACGCCGCCCGAGCCCGATACCGACGACGGACCCACTGCCTTGTTGCTCGGCCCGACCGATGCACCCGCGCTAAAGCCCGCGCTGTTCGCGCTGTAGTGCGAGTAGTTCTCGATGTCGCTCGTCGTGAGCGTGCCAGTCGTCAGACTGTTCTTCGACGGATCGGCCGTGCTGCCGATATACGCGCCCTTCAGATCGGTATTGCCCTTCACAGTCACGTCGAACCCGCCCGAACCGGCCTGGATACCTGCCTGTTCGTTCACGCCCGCATAGTTACCGTCCGCGTGGCCGTTTTGCGCACTGAAACTCCCACCGACGCCGCCGGCCTGACTGATCGTGACGCCGCCGCCCGCGCTCGACTGATGCGCGGCGCTCACGGTCGTATCCTGGACGCTCGCGACGTTCAAGTTGCCGCCCACGTCGGCCACGACCTTGTTCGCGTTCACGTTCGCGCCGATCACGTTCGTGTCGCCGCCGCTCACGATGGTCGCAGTCTGGCCCGCGTTGATGTGCGTGTTGTTCTGGATCGCCGCGTCCGAATTCCCGTCGCCGTGCGCGCGCTGCATCGACGCGGACACACCGATGCCGTTCGTGCCAATCGACACACCGACGCTCGACCCCGACGACGAGTTCGAGCTTTGCGTCTTGTCGGTATCGGTCGTGTTGACGAGATTGACCTGATTGTTCGCGACCAGCGCCACGTTGGCCGCGTTCACGTTCGAGCCTGCGATCGTGATGTTGCCGTCCTTCGGCGTGCCGTTGCCCGTCGCCACCAGCTTGGCGTTCCCGCCCGCATTGATGCTTGAGCCCCGCTGAATCGTCTGGTCTTCCGACGACTGCATGGAACTATGGCTCGAACCAACGCTGACCTGCACACCAATGTTCGGGGCCTGCGATCCCTTCGCGCCGTCCAGCAGCTTTGCGGCACCCATGCCGCCGAATGCCACGTTCCCGGCCGCCGCGATGCCATGCAACGCCGACGCGCGCCCGTTGCTGTCCTTCGCCGATTCGCGCGCGGCCTGCGTCTCGCTGATCGCGTTGTTGATCGCGTCACCCACCGAGCCCGACAGGCCGACCGTCAGCCCGCTCTTGCTCGTCTGCTGCTGTTGCGCCTGGTGCGAGGTGTCGGTGACCGAATCGACGACGATGTTCGCCGCCGTGCCGGTCACGTCCTTGCCCGCGACCAGATCGCTGCCTTTCACGTGCAGCGTATTGCCCGCATTGACGGTCAGATTGCCGTCGACCGAGCCGACCGTGCTGGCGTTGTTCGTGACGCTCGAGGATTGATTCTGCTGCGCGAGCTTGCTGTTGCCGACCGAGAAAGACAGGCCACCGCCCGACATCAGGCCCGAGTGCTGTTCCTGATAGGTGGTCGACGATTGGCTGGTGTCCTGCGACGTCGTTATGTTCACGTCGTGCGCCGCGTTCAGCGCCACATCGTGCGTACCGACGACCGTACTACCCTGGACGTTGATGTCCTTACCGCTGCCAATCGACACGCCGTCCGCCGAAATCAGGCTGCCGTTCGCGACGGTGCTGGTCGCGTCCTGGCTGCTGGCGATTTTCGTGCCGCTCACGACGCCGCTACGGCTATGCGTCTCGCGTGAGTTGTACACGTGCGTTTCGGTCGCGGCCCCGACATTCACATCGCCGGCCGCGAGCAGGTTCGCATCGCCTTTCTTCAGGTCGATCGTGCTGCCGATGACATTGATGTCCTTGCTCGACACCACATTCAGCGTATCGCCGCCCTTGACGGTCGTGCCCGTCAGCGTCTGGTCCGATCCATGCCGGGTTTCCGCATAGCTGCGATTCCCCTGGTCGCCCGAGCTGTTGGCGTTGATGGTCGACGTGGTGCTCGCCGCACCGAAGGTCACGTTACCCTTGGCCGCGACCGTGCCGCCCTGGCCGAAGTCGAGCTGCGCACCTTGCGCCGTCAAGTCACCGCCCACACCGATGGCCGACTTGCCGCCGACGTTCACGGTGCTGCCGGTCGCGCTGTTGAGGTCCGTATCCGACACCCCGTTCGCGCGCTGCACGACCTTGTGCTCGCCGGTCTGCTGCACGCCAAGATTCCAGTTCCCGCCGATGTTGGCGTTCAGGTTCCCGCCGACGTTCAGGTTGCCCGCGTTCTGCTGGAAGTCGCCGCCGGTCTTGATCGACGCGTCGCCAGCCACGTTCAGGTTCGCAGCCGGCCCGAGCGTCGTCTTGTCGCTCGTCGCGCCGTCGCGGCTGACCTGGTGCGTCGTCTGCGTCGCGGTATCCAGAATCAGCTTGTTGCCCGCGTTCAGGTCGAGGCTACCGGCCTTTACATTGGCCGAGGTGAGATCCACGTTGCCTGTCGTGTCGAGCGACATCAAGCCGCCGCTTTGCAGCGCACCGAACGCGTTGTCGATCTGCTTGCCCTGAAGCGCGAGCGTCTTGTCCGCCTTCACGGTCCCGCTGTTCGTGAAGACCTGCGTGTTCTTCAAATCGATATTGCCGGCCGTGATCAGCGGGCCGTTCGTGTTCTGCTGATCCGCCTTCGCCAGATACACGACCGGTACCAATACCTGCTGGCCGCCGACCGTCTCCGTCTGCATGATGATCACGTTGCTCGTGAGCGCGGCCACCTGCTGCGCCGACAGGCTCATGCCGAGCGGCAAGTTCAGCGACTTCGACAATTCAGCGCCCGCGAGCATCAGCGACTGATACATGCCCTGAAGGTCCGTGTACGGCCCCAATACCGCCTTACCCGTCAGTTGCGTGACCTGGTTGCGTACGAGCTGCTGCTCGTAGAACCCGTCACCAAGGCGCTTTTCGGTCGTCAGCGGATTCACGCCGATCTGGTTCAGGTAATAGTCGCTCGACAGGAAATTGTTCATCCGCGTGAACGCGGGGTTCGTCTCGATCAGGTACGTCGGGTTCGGTGCCGGGTTCGGCCGGTACAGGCCGCCTTGCGGAATCGTCAGGTTATTCAGCACGTTCACGGCCGTCGCGCTCGCGATCACCGGATCGACCCAGGTAGGCGTACCGCCCTTGATCGCGGCGGCTCCCGATTGCGTGCCGCTCGCGTTACCGCTCACCGTCCCGATCGTCAGCCCCGGCACGGCCTGACCAGGCAGCAGACCGAGTGACGGAATGGTCGCATTGGCCGCCGTGTTGTTCACGCTCACGCCGTTGCCCGAGATCGTGCCGGTCGCGCCCCAGGTCGAACCGTAGTCCGGCAGACCGTACTTCTTCACGTCGGCTGGCGCTGCCCGCGTATAACCACCTGGCCCGCCGACGAACGGCTTGTCACCGAACGGCAAGGTCCAGTTGTGTTCCGAGTTGTCGTAGTTGTTGTAGTGGTAGTACCCGGAATACACGACCGTCACGCCCGGCGCTTGCTGGCCCGTCGCGCCCCAGCCGTCCATGTCGAGACTCGCGGGCTGCTTGATGTTGCCGACCGCCGTCACGCTGCTCCAGTAGTTCTGGAATGTCTTGACCGTCGACGCGTCGAGATCGCCGCCGGATGCGATCTGCGCGCCCGGGCTGAGTTTCGTCACGGTGTTGGCGACCGCCTTGCCCTCGTAGGTCGTGTACTGATAACCGCTGTTCCACTGGCCACCGTTCGGCGGTACCGTGAAGACGCCGCCCGGCTGCAGTTTGAGCGCCGCGATGATCGGCGCGGGATCGTAATCGGGGTAATTCGGATCGTGGAACAGGTTGATCCAGTGCACGTCCTGACCACTACAGGCCGCGATGTAGTAAGCGGCGCACCCCGACATGCTGATGCCGAGCTGTTGCAGCAGTGCAGGATCAACCTGGTTCGTGTTGCCCGAGGTCTGCATCACGCGCCGCGTATTCGTGACCTTGTCGGCATGCAGTTCCATCGAACCGCCCGATTGGATCGCCGCCGACGAATTGTTGATCAACGCCGCGTTTGTATAGTTGCCGCTCGAATCCTTGCCCCCCGCCAAAGCCACTTTGCCGAGCCCGAAGATCGTCGCGGTCGGCATCGAATCGCCCAGCGTCGTGTCGTCGCGGTTCTCGATGTCGTGCGCGAGAATTTCGAGCAGGCCCGACGTGTCCGATGCGCCGATCAGCGCGACAGGGCCGAGGTTCGACACCGTGCCGCTTGCCTGGATGGCGACGCTGCCGCCGACCATTGCGCCATAGTTCGTCAGGTCGCCCGAATGCGTACTGAGCAGGCTGCCGGCCGTCATCGCGCCCGTGTTGACGATGTTGCCAGCGTTGACCGTCAGGTTGTGGACCGATTGCAGGTTCGCGCTGTTGGCGAACGTGCCCGGCAAGGTAAACGTCAGGTCCCGACCAATGTTGAACTGCGTTTGCGGCGTCGTCGTGAAGTCGCCCAGCAGGTTGATCGTCGCATCGCGCGCCGCGCTGTATGCGCCGCCGCCGAGCAGCGTGGAAGCCGCTACCGACAGGTCACGCGTTGAGGTGATCGACCCGTTGGTATTCGTCACCGCGCCCGACATCGCGACGTTCACGTCGCCCGTGGCGTTCGCGACGTTGCCGACCTGTCCTCCGGAGTTGTCCAGCGTATTGCCTTGAATCAGCAGGTTCGCGCCCATCAACTGGCCGCCCTGCGTGTTCGAGATCGAAGCCGCACCGATTGTCACGTCGCCCTGACCGGTCATCTGCCCCATGCCGTCGACACCGCCCGCGTGACTGTTCACGATCTGGCTGCCGCCTTGAACATTCATCTTGCCGGTGCCGAAGTCGTGCACCGCGCCATCGGTGTTGTCGATCGACGCGGCCTGAATCGACAGCGTGCTCATATCGCCTGCCGTGCCCGCCTCGATGTGCCCTTGCTGGTTCGACAGCGCCCCGTTGCTGACGATCGACAGCGCCGCGTTCGAGCGCATCAGCCCCTGAGCGTTGTTCATCGCCCCGGCGATCGTGGCTGCGAGCCCCAGTTTCGCAGCGATGACGCCGCTACCATTGTCCAGACTGCCGGCCTTCACGATGGCCTGTCCGTTGGTGCCGATCGTACCGCCGATATTTTGCAAGGTCCCCGCACCGTTGCCGGGCATGAGCGTCAGCGTGCCGGTGCCGCCGTGCGTGATGGTGCCCTTCGAGTTGTCCAGAACGGCCGGCGCGAGCGTCAGGTCCGTGCTGTTCGTCTGGATGACGCCGCCGTTCGAATTGTCGAGCGTGCCAGAGACGGCGAGTGTGGTCGGGCCGCTCTGCCATTGCGAGATGTGGCCGCTCTGGTTTTTCAGGTTCGCGGCCGTCAACGCAAGCTGATTGGCTTCGATGTCGCCGTTCTGGCTATTGTCGATCAAGCCGGCGACAGTGGCCGTCAGCGTGGGGGAGACGATCTTGCCGTTCAGATTCGAGAGCGAGGCGCTTTGAATCGTCGTCGCTGCCGTCTTTGAGCCGAGTTCACCGCCGTCGTTGACCACTGCGCCACCTGCGGTCACGTCGACGTTGGCGTTCGACGTGAGCTTGCCGCCCAGATTCGTAATCGAGTCGGCGGCGTTGACGCTCAGGCCCGTTTGGCCGGACGCCGAACCGGCCGAGTTGTCGATCGTCTTGCCTTGCAGGACGGTTCGGCCGTTGCTGGCGATGGAGCCCGCTTTGTTGCTGACGGAGCCTGAAGCGTTACCAACCGTCAGCGTGCCCGTGCCGACGTGTGTGATCGTACCGCCGTTGTCGTTGATCAGCGCCGCAGGCGTGAGCGACAAGTCCGTGCTGCGCGACTGGACCAGACCGTTGTTCGAGTTGTCGAGCGTGTCGGTGATCGCGACCGTCATCGGGCCGGTGCCGGTCTGCGTGACCGTACCGCCATGGTTCAGCAGCGTCGAACCGTTCAGCGAGACCGACACCGCATTGACCGTACCTTGGGAGTTGTCCAGCGTCGCGCCGTTCAACACGGCGCTTTGACCCTCAACCCGGCCGCCAGCATTCGAAAAATGATTGCCGGCGTCGACGGTGGTGGTCTGTCCGGCGTGCAGCGCGCCATTACCGTTGTCGACGCTCTGGCCGATCACGTGCAGGTTCGCGTCGGCCGACATCGAGCCGCTGTTCGTGACCGTGTTCCCCTGTACGGTCACGTCGCCCTTGCCGCCGATGACGCCGCCCGGATCGCCGTTCACGTTCGCGCCGGCCGCGTTCGTGAGTGCGCCGGTTGCAGTCACCGACAGGCCGTCTGCGTTCAGGGAAATCAGCCGGCCTGCCGAATTGTCGACCGATGCGCCAGCAATCGTTTGCTTGCCCGCGCTTTGAATCAGCCCTACATTGTTTTGGACCGCACTCCCGCGAACGTCGGCCGTGCTTTGGGAACTCAGCATGCCGTTTTGGTTCGACACGGTGCCGGCCATCTGCACCGACAGCGGGCCTTGCGAATTGGCACGGCCGCCCTGGTTCGACAGGTTGCCGCCGCCCAGCGTCATGCCCGCGCCGCTGGACAGATTACCCCGGTCGTTGATGACCGTGCCGCTCGCCTGTGCGTTCACGGCGCCCTTGGCGCTGACGGTCGAGCCGGCCAGATTTGCATCGCCCGCCGTCGCCGTGAGCGCGAGGTTGCCGTTGGCGGCCGTTGCGCTGTTCGACAGATCGACGCCGCTACCGGTGAAGGTCGCGTTGCCAGCCGCGCTGTTGGTCCCCGTCGCGGTCAACTGGCCGCTGCTCGTGACGTTCAGATCGCCGCTCGTGCCGACCGTGCTGTCGACGTTGATGCCTGCGCCGAGCGTGCCCGTCGAGTTAAGACTGCCGACGTTAGCGTTCAGGTTTTGTTGGGTGGTCAGCGCGCCGCTGTTGGTCAGATCAGCAGCGCCAGTGTTGACCGTGACCGATTGCTTGCCATACGTGACGCCGCTGTTCTGAATGCCACCCGAGGCCGACAGCGACATGTTGCCGGCCGCATTGGTGTGGCCCGAGAGCACGAGACGACCGTTTGCCTGCAGCGTTAGATCACCCGCCTGTGCCGCGATGTCGCCCGCGTTCGCAACACCGACTCCATTCTCGGAACTCACGAGAAACACCCTGTTCGCGTACATACCACCGAGCTGGCTAACATCGATCGCGATGGTGGGCGCGGGGCCGTTGCCTGCGATCGGCGTGGCGTTCAGCGTGTTGTAGTCGACCTGGTTCGATCCAGCGACCACGTTCAGGTTCTTCGCGTAAGCCTTGGCGTTGATCTGTACGGCGCGGGCCAACAAATCCACCTGATCGACATTGGCCGTGTCGATCCGCGCATCGCTGCGGCGATCAATGGCCGCTGGCGACGATCACCGCTGCGCATACCGTGCGGCGAAGCAGGCTGCCGAGGAGTACGCCTCTATGGCCGGCCGTCTTCTCGGGGGAATGTGATGACCTCATCCACCGAATTTCTGGACATTCGACGCTCCGATTCGGAACGCCTCCGCGTAACGGTCGGTGAATACCGCGGCCGCATGCTCATCGATCTCCGGATATGGTTCGCCGCTGAACACGGCGAATGGAAACCGGGCCGCGCCGGCGTCTCGCTGCGCCCCGACCAAGTTATCGAAGTCATGCAGGCGCTCCGCTTGGCTGCACAAGCGGCAGATCCGGCGGGGTTGCGCTGATGGCAAATCACAAGAAATCAATCTTGACGCATAGGGCTTTTGGGCCTATCTTGTGCATCAGCGGCCGCGCTCTCGCGCGGCCCACCACAGCCGAGAGGATCCGAAAAATGACGCACCCGTTCTGGGAGGCCTTGTGCCGCCCTATCTCCCATGCGATATACCCCACCGACTCCCAGCGATCTGGAGCAGTTGAAGCAAACCCTGCAGCTCAGCAGCGCGCAGATGGCGGATCTGTTCGGCGTGCAGGGTGGGCGGCAATGGCGGAAGTACACGGGCGGAGAGGCTCCACGCGAAGTCAGTCCGCACATTTTGTTCTTCGCGATGGCTCGGCTCGAGCTGGATGCGAAGACGCTCGACCGGATCTTGAATCGGATGCGCGACGTCGGCGCGACGATCGAGCTGGACAGCGAGTAACTGTCGGCGGCACGTTCGCTGCCTCTGCCCGGAATGCCCTCACCCGGTCGGCTGACCCATTCGACCTTATCCCGAACGCCTGGCGCACCGGTCGGCAAGCAAAACCGACGCTGACCGTCAGCCCGGATCTGTTTGCGATTGCCGGCACCCGTGCTGCTGAACACTGGCTGGCGACTCATCCCACGTTGTACCCGAACCAATGGTGTCGGTCGACGTTCGACAATCTCGTCGCCGGCCTCGGCCGTATCCCCGCCTACGCAGATTGCCTCGCGGCTTTCGAACGCTCGTTCAAGCGCCGCATCGATGCTGCCTCCCACACCGACCGTAAAGCTACGGAGGTGAGCGCATGACCTCGTCAATTCTCGAAATTGTCCGCGCATCGCTGCGCGATTCGGCGAGCGTCGAGCAGGCCCATGCCGCCGGCCTGCAATTTCCCCTCTTCGTTCGTGCTGGATCTCGAGCAGCTGAGCTTTGGCTCGGGCAGTCAGCGCGGAGCATGGCCGATTTCCGTGACCACCGCTTCGCGTACCTGTTGGCCGGCCTGGCACTGGCACCGTCCGATGAGGACCGCCGTACAGCATTCAATGCCGCCTTCGCACGCCGCATTGCTTCAGCAATCGTTCATGGAGAGGTGTCACATGGCTAACGTGGACCGAGTACATCCGGCAGCACCGTTTGCATCATCAGTCATCCAGCAACTCGAGCAACTCGAAGCAATGTTCCATGCGATCCGCAGTGAGCTCGAATCCGACTGCTACGCGTATCAATTGGCAAATCTGGGGCAAGAGATTGCAAGCGGCTACGTAGCCGCGATGGGGAAAATCGCACAGACGGAGGTTCACCATGTCTAAGCGGCAACCTGACGCAGCTGGATTGCTCGCATTTTTTTGGGGGCGGTTGGATACGAATACGGCGTCCGACGAAGATCTGATGTATCTGTCCGGGGCGGCAGACGAAGCAGCAAACGCGGCCTTCAAACTCAGCGCACACATCGCTGACGTTGCCGGCCTAATTGACGGCGACCGCGGCATCGATGGCAAGCCGCAATGTGGATCTCTTCAAGATGCAGATCAGACAGCATTGCTCTATCGCATCTCCGACGAGGTCGAGGCGATCGCACGCATGGCCCACATCGGAAGCGAATCAGAATCCATTTTGCGCTTTCGACTGATGGAAAAACTCGAGACCAGCAATTCCCGTCGTATCCGGACCGCTGAGCAGTCCTCAACGCTCGAGGAGGTTTGATGGGCGTTTATGCAGACGAAAAACGCATCCGCGCGGCACTAAGCCATGTACCGGCGGGTGATCGCGACACTTGGGTCCAGATGGGCATGGCTATCAAGGCCGAGCTCGGCGAAGCCGGGTTCGATTTGTGGGACGACTGGTCACGTTCTGCATCGAGCTACAGCGAGGCCGATGCGAAATCGGTCTGGAAATCGTTTCGCTCAGGCGGAATCACGATCGCCAGCCTGTTCAAGCGAGCGATCGAGCATGGCTACCGTGAAAGCGCACCCACGACCGCGCTATCGGCCGACGAGCGCGAGCGCCGCCGAGTTGAACGCGATCGCGAAGCGGCTGCCGCGGCCGAGCTCCGCCAACACGCCCAGGCTGACGCGGCCGCCAATGCACGCAACCTCTGGGAGAGGGCCGAGACCGTTCGCGCGGATCACGCCTACGTCCGCGCGAAGCGGATCAAGTCATACGGAGCGAAGCAACTGCGCGATCAGCTCGTCGTCCTGCTGCAGGACATTGACGGCGAGCACCACTCCGCGCAATACATCCAGGCGGATGGTCACAAGACCTTCCAGACAGGCGGCCGAATCAGCGGGTGCTTCGTTGCGGTCAGTGCCGGAGTCAAGCCGAATGGCAAGGCACCGCTGCTGATCTGCGAGGGCTATGCGACGGCCTGCTCACTTCACGAAGCAACTGGCTACCCCGTCGCTGCGGCTATGAGCGCCGGCAACCTGCCGAACGTCGCGCGCGCCTGGCGCGAAAAACATCCTAAGCTGCCCATCGTGCTCTGTGCGGATGACGACACGGAGACGGCCGGTAATCCGGGCATGAGCAAGGCAACCGAGGCAGCGCGCGCGATCGGCGCTTTAGGATTGTTGCTCGAACGAACCCTCGCGAGCCGGCATTCGATATGACCGAAACCCAGGAGCATCATGAGTGGCTTCCGCTCGAGGACGCCGCGCGAAAGATGAAACTGTCGCCGAACCCTATCCGCTCCAAAATAAGGAACGGCAGGCTCATTCGAGGCGTCCACTTCCGCGTCCCCAAGCGCGGCGAAATTGAAATCGACATCCGGGCATACGTTGAACTGCTCGCTCTTGAGAAAGCGGAGCGCAAGCTACCGCTCATTGAGCGCATACACAGAAGTGAGGACCGCGAGCGCGTCGCGATGAATCAGTTAGCGTCGACGAGAACACCGGCCGCTCCCGCCAGGCAAAGCGAGGAAACTCAAAAGCTCGTTCCTCTCCGTGTATGGGCCGAGATGGTGTTTGGGGAATATGCCCCAGGCATAGCGACGCTTCGAGCATGGTGCAAAAGCGGAAAGATCCGGCCGGCGCCGCGAAAAGTCGGTGCGGGCTACTTCTGCAGCCCGACGGCGCGCTATTACGACTACGAAGCCGAGCGGCTCGATCTCATCTATGGTGATTCGTTCTAGCGGCATGCGCTAAGTGGTCCATCCGGCGCCACTTCATCAGATGGTGAGTTCTTAGGTGGTTGATCAACCAAATACCCATCAAACCCTTGTCGCGCAATGCCGATTAGCGGACACCGCTGAATCCACCTCAGGTTTGCCGACCGACGGCCGCGGCCGGAGTGACCAAACCGGGTTACATGATGGTTACATGAATTGAATCCGGAAAATGATACCCCGGCAGAAATCGCTGTAAGCCATTGATTTTATTGGCCCGCCCTACACGACTCGAACGTGTGACCTACGGCTTAGAAGGCCGTTGCTCTATCCAGCTGAGCTAAGGGCGGTCGGGGAGAAAAGACACGGCCAGCACGAGCCGCATCTGACGCAAAACTTCGAGCACCGGCAAACCCGGCAAACCCACAAACCAGACTCGAAGCCCCGAAACAAAACGGGCCCGGCATGAAGCCGAGCCCGAAATTATACCCGATCATCGCGTCACATCATGCGAGACCGGCCAACGCAGCCTCAAACCGGCTGCGGGTGCAGCATGAACCAGCCGAGGCAGAACACACCGGCGATCACGCAATACACGCCGAACGAAGCCAGCCGGCCACGCCCCTCGAAATAGCGCATCAGGAACCGCACGCTCAGGTACGCGGCGATCGCCGTCAGCACGCCGCCGAGCAGCGCATCGGCGAGCTGGTCGCGCGCATGGAACAGCTTCGGCAGTTCAAGCACGCCCGCCGCGAAGATGATCGGCGTACCGAGCAGGAACGAGAATTCCGCGGCCTTCTCCGCCGTCAGGCCCGCCGCATTGCCGGCGATCATCGTCAGCCCGCTGCGCGAGAAGCCCGGAATCAGCGCGCCGATCTGCGCGAGACCCACGAAGAACGCCTGCTTGAATGTCATCTTTTCGGGCGCCTGATGCGCGCGGCTACGCTGGATGCGATCGCCGAGCCACAGCAGCACGCCGTTCACGATCAGCGCGATCGCGACGATCCGCAGGTCGTGGAACACGCGTTCGATGCGCTTCTCGAGAAGCAGCCCGACGATGCCGGTCGGGATCGTACCGATGATGAGCGCCCACATCAGGTGCCCGTCGTCGTTCTTGCGGCCGCCGAGCTGCGCGAAAAAGCCGCCGATCAGCGCGATCCAGCGCGCGCGGAAATACCACAGCAGCGCCAGCGCGGTGCCGAGGTGGAGCGCAACGAGGAACGGCAGCAGTTGCGGCGCGTGCTTGTCGATGTGCATGCCGAACAGCGCCGGCACGAGCAGCGTATGGCCAAGGCTGCTGACGGGAAAGAGTTCGGTGACGCCCTGCAGGACGCTCAGGAATACCAGAAACCAGAGACTCACGCGTCGGTCCTTTTAATGAAGATTGAGCGGAAAGAGAAGCGGACGACGCGATGCGCGTCCGAAAAAACGCGCCCCGATTATGCCGAGCCCGGATTACTGCGCCAAGGCATTTGGCGGGATATTGCGGCAATGCACACAAACGCTTGCAACCTGTAAGCGCCCAGAAAGCAAAAAGCCCGCCATTTGCATGGCGGGCCTTTCGATTTCGGCAGGAATTGCCGTCAGCGGCCGAGCTGATAGAAAAATAATACCGTGCTGCCCGTGAACATGCCGAACAGTGCGAGTCCCATTGCCATCGCCAGATCCATGGCCCCCTCCACGAAGTGTCATGACCCGGCAACCTCACCGGTTTAGAGGCATTATCCCGACCGTTGACGGTCTTAAAAACTCGCGATTTCCCGAGAAGGGTTTTCCCCAAGCCGCCACGGCCCGATAATGGAGCGCGCCGTTCCCGTTCACCCGCCCAACCCGATTCGCCATGCCGACCTTCCAGCAACACGACATTCACAAACTTCACGCCGGCCCGTCGCTCGTCCGGGTCGCTCCGCAATTCGGCGGCCGCCTGCTGTCATGGGATGTCGATGGCGAACCGGTCATCTTCTGGCCGGAAACGGCCGACTGGAGCAACCTCGCGCGCGTGCGCGGCGGCAACCCGCTGCTGTTCCCGTTCCTCGGCCGTCACCGCGTCGACGGCGAGCTCGGCCGCTGGCGCGACGCCGCCGGCGTGGTGCGCGACCTGCCGATGCACGGCTTCGCGCGCGACCTGCCGTTCGCCGCGCACCCGTCGGCCGACGGCGCCGCGTTGTCGATGACGCTCGACGCGACCGACGCACTGCGCACGAGCTACCCGTTCGACTTCCGGTTCGAAACGACCTACCGGCTGGCCGACTCGCACACGCTCGAAGTCGCGCTGACGACGACCAATCGCGGCGACACACCGCTGCCCTACTACGCCGGTCACCATTTCTATTTCGCGTTGCCGCACGGCGAACGCGCAGAAACCACGCTCGAACTGCCGCCCACGCATCGCCGCGCGCAGCAGCCGGACGGTTCGATCAGCCCGCCCGAGCCGGGCGAAGCGCGCTATCGCCTCGACAACCCGGAGATCCTCGACCGCTTCCACTGCCTCGACGGCGTGCCGGCCACGCCGGTGCGCATCGTGATGCCCGGCCGGCGCCGCACGATCGAGATCGCGCTCGACGTGCCGGGCTCGATCCCGTGGTATGCGGTCACGACCTGGACCGAAAAGCCGGATTCCGACTTCTATTGCGTCGAACCGTGGCTCGGCCTGCCGGATGCGATCCACAACGGCCTCGGGCTGCGCATGCTCGCGCCGGGCGCGACCGAAACGGCCACGCTCCGGATTCGCGTCCTCCCGCTCGCCGGCTGAGACGTGGGACGAGACGCCTGCCGAACCGGCGCCCGACGGCCCCGGCAACGGCACAAACTGCGGTGCGCGGGTCGAACCCGTTAAAATCGGACGTTTTGTGTTGCCTGCCGCGTCACGAGCGGCAGGGTCTTGCGAGGTTCAATGTTCGGAACAACAACGAAGCGACTCTTCGCAGCCGCCTGCGCCGCCCTGCTCGTCGCGTGCGGCTCCGCGCCCGTCGGCCCCGGGTTCTATCGCGTCGAGCGCGGCGATACGCTCTACAAGATCGCGCGCGACAACCGCACGTCGGTGTCGAACATCGTGCGCTGGAACCAGATGACGAACCCCGACGCGATCGAAGTCGGCCAGGTGCTGCGCGTCGCGCCGCCGCCCGGCACGACCACCGCATCGACGCCGTCGACCACCGGCACCGGCAGTGCCGGCCGGGCCCGCCCCACGCCTTCCGCACCGGTTGAATCGGCCGTCAAGCCGGCCACGAGCATCGCGCTGATCTGGCCGGCGGCCGGCAACGTGGTCCGCACGTTCGACGGCTCGAAATCGAAGGGAATCGACATCGCGAACTCGCCGGGCACGCCGGTAGTTGCGGCCGCGCCGGGTGTGGTGGTCTACGCGGGTAACGGGCTGCGCGGCTACGGCAACCTGATCATCCTCAAGCACAACGCCGACTACCTGACCGCCTACGCACACAACCGTGCGCTGCTGGTGAAGGAAGGCCAGTCGGTCACGCAGGGGCAATCGATCGCCGAGATGGGCAACAGCGACAGCGATCGCGTCGCGCTGCATTTCGAATTGCGCTACGGCGGCCGGTCGATCGACCCGTCGCGCTACCTGCCGGCGCGCTGAGCGCCCGACGGACGACACGCGATGCCGGCACGCATCGCGTGTCGTCGCGGTGAAAATCGGGAAAGGTGATGTCAGCGCTTGCGCAGACGTCCGGTGAAACGGCCGGACAACGGATCGACGCGACAGGCGAACGCTACCAGCACGCCGATTCCGATCAGGCTGAACCCCGCAGCTATCAGAAGCAAATCCATGGTCACACACTGATTTTTAGGTGATCTTATGCGTCATTGCGGAATCGTGCACTGAGCCGCAGCAATTGGACGAGTGCGAGGATTCCCTACCCTCAGGCGTCATTGTGGATTCCCCTGCGTGAAACCCTGATGTAATCCGTTCGCCCGACACCACGCCGCCACCCAGGAGACACTGCGATGCTGCCCGCCACCGACCGCTACGACGACCTGCTCTCCCGCTTCGCGTGGGACGTTCCGGCCCGCTACAACATCGGCGTGGACGTCTGCGACAAATGGGCGGACGGCAGCGGACGCCTCGCGCTGATCCACGAAACGGCGCAAGGCGACGTGTCCCGCATCACGTTCGACGACCTGAGGAATGCCTCTAACCGGCTCGCGAACAGCTTCGTGCGCGCCGGCCTGCGGCGCGGCGACCGCATCGGCATCTTTCTCGCGCAGGGCCCGGAAACGGCCATCGCGCACCTCGCCGCGTACAAGCTCGGCGCCATCGCGGTGCCGCTCTTCACGTTGTTCGGCGTCGACGCGCTCGAATACCGGCTCGCGAACAGCGAGGCGGCCGCGCTCGTTACCGACGCGGCCGGCTACGCGAAAATCGCATCGCTGCGCGCGCAGCTGCCGGCACTGCACACCATCTACTGCATCGGCGACGATGCGCCCGACTCTCCCGGCGTGCTGCGCTACGACGCGGCGCTCGCCGCCGAGACGCCCGACTTCGTGCCGGCCGATACGGCCGCCGACGATCCGGCGCTCATCATCTATACGTCCGGCACGACGGGCAAGCCGAAAGGGGCGCTGCACGCGCATCGCGTGTTGCCGGGCCACCTGCCGGGCGTCGAGATGTCGCAGCAGTGCTTCCCGCGCGACGCGCGCCTGTTCTGGACACCCGCCGACTGGGCATGGATCGGCGGCCTGCTCGACGTGCTGCTGCCGTCGTGGCATCACGGCGTGCCCGTGCTCGCCCGCCACTTCGAGAAATTCGACGGCGACGCCGCGTTCGCGCTGATGGCCCGGCACGGCGTCACCCACGCGTTCCTGCCGCCCACCGCGCTGAAGCTGATGCGCACCGTCCAGGCACCGCGCGAACGCTACGCGCTGTCGCTGAAATCGGTCGCGAGCGGCGGGGAGACGCTCGGCACGGAACTGACGGCCTGGGGACGCGACGCGCTCGGCGTGACGATCAACGAGTTCTACGGGCAAACCGAGTGCAACATGGTGCTGTCGTCGTGCGCGGCGCTGTTCGATGCGCGGCCCGGCGCAATCGGCAAGGCGGTGCCCGGCCATGCGGTCGCGATCGTCGACGCGGACGGCACGCCGCTGCCGCCCGGCGTCGAAGGGCGCATCGCGGTGCGACGCCCCGATCCGGTGATGTTCCTCGAATACTGGCGCAACGCCGACGCGACCCGCGACAAGTTCGCGGGCGACTACCTGCTCACCGGCGATACAGGCATGATCGACGCCGACGGTTTCGTCCGCTTCGTCGGCCGCGACGACGACGTGATCACGAGCGCCGGCTACCGGATCGGCCCGGGCCCGATCGAGGACTGCCTGCTCACGCATCCGGCGGTGCGGATGGCGGCCGTCGTCGGCGTGCCCGACGCGACGCGCACCGAGATCGTCAAGGCGTTCGTCGTGCTGAATCCCGGTCACGCCGGCGACGAAGCGCTCGTTCAGGCACTGCAGGCGCACGTGCGCACACGCCTCGCCGCCCACGAGTATCCGCGTGCGATCGCGTTCGTCGACAGCCTGCCGATGACCGCGACCGGCAAGATCGTGCGCCGCGCGCTGCGCGACGCATAAGCGGGCCGCCACCCGCGCCGCCCGCCCGGCCGGATGGTTTATAGTGGCGCCACCACGCAGTCTTTCCAAGAAAACGATGTCCTCTGATCACCACGCCGCCGCGGGCGCGTCGCACAGCCCGCTCTACGCCAAACTCCTCGGCGAAACCGCCAAGATCGACTGGTGCGATCTCGAACGCTTCTTCGCGCAGGGCAAGCTGCTGTCCGTTGCGCGCGACCTCGATCTCGTCAGCGTCGCGGAGGCGGTTGCCGACGATGACGCCGAACAGGTCACGCGCTGGCTGTCCGCGGGCCTCGTCGCGCGCATGCCGGCCGAAACCGCCGCCGATTACGCGGCGCGCAACCCGGAGCTGTGGGCAGTCGTCGTCTCGCCGTGGGTCTGCGTGCAGGAACGCGCCTGACGCGTCCCATGTCCGAATCCGCGTTACCGCACGGGGCCGGCACGGGCTCGGCCACCGTCACGCACCGGCGCGTCCTCGCGCTCGCGTTTCCGATCGTCCTGGCGAACCTGACCCAGCCGATCCTCGGCGCCGTCGACACGGCCGTCGCCGGCCACCTCGACGGCACGCAGTATCTCGGCGGCGTCGCGCTCGGCGGGCTGTTCTTCAATTTCGTGTTCTGGGGATTCGGCTTCCTGCGAATGGGGACGACCGGTCTCGTCGCGCAGGCGCACGGTGCCGGCGACGCCGCCGGGATCCGCCTGAACGTGCTGCGCGCGTTGATCGTCGCGTTCGCGCTCGGCGCCGCGGTGCTGGCACTGCAGGTGCCGCTGCTGTCGTTTGCGCTGTCGGCGCTCGGCGGCAGCGATGCCGTCCGCGCGACGGCGCTGTCCTACAGCCACGCACGGATCTGGAGCGCACCGTTCGCGCTCGCGAACTACGTCGTGCTCGGCTACCTGCTCGGTGTGCAGCGCGTGCGGCTCGCGCTCGTCGCGCAGGTGTTCATCAATGCGGTCAACATCGGCGCCGTGCTGCTCTACGTGTATGGCTTCGGCTGGGGCATTGCCGGCATCGGCGCCGCGACGGCCACGGCAGACGCATGCGGCTTCGCGCTCGGCGCATGGATGCTGTGGCGGCTGCGGCCGCGCGGCCTTGCGCCGATCGCGGTACGTGCACTCGCCGACCGCGTCGCACTCAAGCGGCTGATCGCGCTCAATCGCGACATCTTCCTGCGCACGCTGTGCCTGCTCGGCGCATTCGGCTGGTTCGCACACCTCGGTGCGAAACAGGGCGATGCGACGCTCGCGGCAAACGCGCTGCTGCTGAATTTCCAGACGTTCATGGCGTACGGCCTCGACGGCTTCGCGCATGCGGCCGAGGCACTCGTCGGCGCGGCGGCCGGCGCACGCGACCGCAGTGCCTTCCGGCAGGCCGTGCGCGTCACCCTGCTCTGGTCGGCGCTCGGCGCGCTGCTGTTCGCGCTGGTGTACTGGGCCGCCGGCGGCTGGATCGTCGCGCGCCTGACCAACCAGGCCGAGATCCGCGAGGTTGCGCTGCGCTACCTGCCGTGGGCCGCGATTTCGCCGATCGTGTCGGTCTGGGGCTTCCTGCTCGACGGCGTCTTCATCGGTGCCACGCAGACACAATCGCTGATGCGCGCAATGGTCGCGTCGCTGTCGATCTTCGTTGTCGCCACACTCGCCGCCGTCGGCACCTTCGGCAATCACGGCCTCTGGTTCGCGCTGCTGCTGTTCATGGCCGCGCGCGGCGCGACGCTGGCGCGCTACCTGCCGGGGCTGTTCCGGCGCATCGGCACCGATACACCCGCGGCCCGCGCCTGACGGCACGCCGAACCGGCCCTGGGCGGCCCGAAGCGCCCCTGAGCCGCCTTGAACAGCCGTTACTGCACGGGTTTGGGCGGCGGCGCATCGAGCATCGTCGGCGGCGTCATGTCGGTCGGCACGCCGTGATAGTCGGCCGGATCTTCCGGCGGATGGCCGCGACGGGCCTGATGAGGATCGCTGGTACAGGCGGCGAGAAAAGCTGCGGCCAGCACGGCCAGCATGAAACGGGTCATCAGGTAGGGCTCCGGAAATCGGCGCGCCCATCGCACGCCGGGACCGCGCCGAGTCTAGCGGAAATCCTGCGTCGGAGTCGCGCCGCGCATGTCCTAATATGTACGCATGGCGCTGTGCCGTGGAAAGGAGGCTGCCATGTCGTCTGAGGAAATTGCCGGCCTGATCGGCCTGTTCATCGGCCTGATGGTGTTCGTCGCCCTGTCGTTCTTCGAGTCGCGCGAATACAAGCGCAGCCATGGCGGCGAAGGGATCGTCCATCACTGGATGGCTGAACACCACCTGCTCGACTGGCGGCGCAAGCACTAAGCGCGCCGCTGCCGTCCGGCCCGCCCCTGGGCCGTTCGCGAACGTGCCGTCCCACGGCACGCCGGTGATCGCGTATCGCCGAAATTAACGGGGCCCGATTCACACACGTTGATCAGATGGACGAACGCCGTCGCGCGGCTCATGCCGCGCGACGGCGTTCGCATGCACGCGCCCGAACCAGCAGGCGGGCGCGACGCGGGTCAGACGGCTCAGCCCAGGAAGTGGCGGGCGTAGCGCGCGTTGATGTCGGACAGACGGAACAGCGTCAGGAAATCCGCGCAGTTGAAGTCGGGATCCCAGGCCGGCGCACCGCAGATCTTCGCGCCGAGACGCAGGTAACCCTTGATCAGCGGCGGCGGTGCCACGACGGTGCCCGTCTGCAATTCGTCGACCGGCAGGGCCGTATGCGGGAACGCACGATACTCGGGCGCCGTCAGCGAACCTGCCGACAGCGACTGATACAGGTTCGCCGCGTAGTGACCGCCGTCGGCCATCGACACGCTCGCGCAGCCGAGCATCGTCTCGTAGCCGTTCTGCATCATGTACGTGCCGAGACCGCCCCACAGCGCCATGATGACGGCGCCGCTGCGGTAGTCGCTGTGCACGCACGAGCGGCCGACCTCGACCATCTTGCCGCGCAGGTGCGTGAGGCGCGACAGGTCGAATTCGCCTTCGGCGTACAGGCGGCCGACACGCGCCGCCTGGTGCGGCGGCAGCACGCGATACGTGCCGACGACCTTCAGGGTGTCGAGATCGCGAACCAGCAGGTGGTCGCAGTACGCATCGAACGGATCGACGTCGAGACCGGAGGGGCCGCTGACCTGCGCGCCCATCTCTTCGGCGAACACGCTGTAACGCAGGCGCTGGGCTTCGCGCAATTCGTCTTCCGTACGCGCCCACGCGGCGCGCAGGCGATACTCCGATGTGACGGTTTCAGCAGCGCGCGGCAGGAGGCGCCGCGACGTGTCGAGGGGCAGCGAGGCAAAAGGGAGCGTAGGCGTCGGCAGTTCTCGCATTAGGCTTTCCTGATCGTAAGGAATAGGACGACATGCCCGCCAATGTAGTAATCGGCCGTGACCGTTATGTGGCACGACCGTGTCCTTTCAATGACGTGTCGCCGAATTGACTTTAGCAGAAAGCTTGCGAAACCGTATGACGAAACCCTTCAAAGCGCTTCAGGCGGGCCTCACACCAGGTCGGGCGTCAATACTGCCCGCAGCACGGCCTGCCGGCTGCCGTCGCGCGTGCGGCTCGCGAGCCATACGATTCCGCCCTTCTTGACGCTCCAGCTGTCGTCGCCGCCGGCGATCAGTTGCGCGGCGACACTGCCGAGCGTCGGCTGGTGGCCGACGATCACGACCGTCGGCGCGATGCCGTCCGGCCAGCCGGCCGCCGCCAGCACGTCGTCGACGCTGCCGCCCGGCGCGAGCGCATCGACCGTCCGGTACTGGTCGGTCAGCGCCTCGACGGTCTGCACGGTGCGGGCCGCCGGGCTTGCGAGGATCACGGTGTTCGTCTCGAGCCGGCCACGCAGCCACTTGGCCATCGCCTGGGCGTCCTTGCGGCCGCGGACGGTCAACTGCCGCGCGAGATCGCTCGTCGCGTAGTCTTCGGCTTCGGCGTGGCGCCACAGGATCAGGTTCATCATGATGTTCTCCTTGCTTCGGCGAGCGGCCCCGCGCCCATGCGTGCGGGCCGGCCGATTACCGTGCGAATTGTCGCAAATTGCGGCTCGTTCGCCGCCGCGGCATTTACCCGCATATAGGGATTGACCGGATCAGCCATTCAAAGATAGAATCTTTGGCTCGTCGGAGCGTAGCGCAGCCTGGTAGCGCATCTGATTTGGGATCAGAGGGTCGAAGGTTCGAATCCTTTCGCTCCGACCACCGGAATCAAGGGGTTACAACACTTAGTGTTGTAACCCCTTTTCCATTTCTGGCCCGTGAAAGATCCCGGGCAACCGCCGCATTTCGCGCCACGTAGTCACTCGATCCGTACGAGATCACGCGTCGCGACCGGCAGTCGATCGACCGGTGCGCTTTCGGTCAGCCGCCCTTCGGAATATCGATAAACCAGATACTTCCCGTCCGTCTCGCCGCCTTCGTTGGGGATGATCACCCACATCGCCCGACGCCCCGAATACAGCCACCGCGGAAGCGCCTTCTCCGCGAAATAGATCCGCTCTTCGACATGCGTGACCGGATTCAGCCGGATCGCGACGCCCTTCAGGTAAGGCGATCCGTAGTTCAGTACGAAGACGAGGGTACTGCCGACGCACCTCGACAACGCAATCCTGCCCACGAAATCGGTCTCCGGCATGTCAAGGAACGCACGCCCGGTCTTGTGCCCCCGCCGCACGAACAGTGCATCGCCGTCCGCCCCATGCGAGCGGGCCTCGAGCGCAATGCGGCTCCCGTCCGCCAGCGGACAGGAAAGCACCTGACGCAGGACACCGGCCTCGTCGATTCCCGGCGTCGCGCCGAACGTCGCTGTCGCCACCGATAAAAGACCGACGGCAAGCGCTCTCAATCGACCTTTACCGGTCAGTTGCGTCGCCAATCGACTCATCGAGGTGCAGCATCGCGGGTTATCCACTTCGGTACGCTCGCACGAATCACCTTTTCCAGGAACCAACCGGCACATCAACAGGGCCAACTCGAACCCGTAGCGGTACCATTATCAGCGCCCCATTGCCAGACCGGAGTTTCGTCAACCATGCCGACATCCCTGTCGTCCCTGCAACTGCCCGAAGGCCTCGGCACCATCGGGAATCTGGCTGTCGAGTTCGTCGAGGATGAACGGAAAACGTACGAGATGTGGATGCTCGAAACGGACCTACCCTTCGACGAAGCCGTGTCGCGGTTGTCGGCCTTCGTGAAGCGCCATTTCGGCGGCGACGAGCAGGCTTCGTCCGCCGACCGCTTCGGCTTCCGCAGTTGGGCGGCTTCCTGGTCCCGCGAGAGACAGGAAATCTCGGCCCAGCTCACCGGCACCGACGACGGCAGCTCGGGTTACCTCCGCAATGCGTACCACGCGTGAATGAACCCACTTGCCGCCCCCGACACCATCCGAACCTCGCATGACAGCCTCCTCGACTGATCGCCCGGCAAAACCGGCGATGAATATCGCGACCGTCATCGCCATGATCATCGGCGCCGCCGTACTCGCTTTCTGCGTCGTGCAGGCCTACCGGACGACGGTCTTCCTTTCGCATGCCTCTCGAGCGCCCGGTGTAGTCGTCAAGTCGAGCGGACACCCGACCATACGCTTCGAAACAGCCCTGGGCCAGCGCATCGAGTTCGTGCAGAACGGCGGCATGGACGGTCCGCCCGGAACCGTCGTGCAGGTCGCGTACGACCCTGCCGCGCCTGCGGAAACGGCCCGGGCCGCCACGTTCCTCTCGATATGGGGCGGTGTGCTGTGGGGATTGCCGGCAGGCCTCGGCTTTCTGGTCCTGCCGCTGTTCGGCGCACGGTTCGTGCTCACCGGACGGTACGGGAACGCGATAAGCCGTTGAGCGGCGACGCACGGATTCATGCGATGCCCGGGCATTCGCGGCACGTCCGGACGCTTTCATCGTCGGTCACGCTTGCAAAGGTCACGAATCGAACGAGGTGGCCGGCCTCGCTGCCGCAACCCGGATACGACACTTCCGGGAACACGCGATAATGCGCGTGGACAACCTGCATCCGCGCATGACAAACAACATTCTCAAGACCGCCCTGTGCGCATCGCTGCTCGCGCTTGCGACCGCCGGCACCGCATCGGCCAAGGCACTCGACGACGCACTCGACTGCCACTCGACCGGGCACAAGTTCGTCGCGCCGCTGCTCGCCGCCGGCGATATCCAGTCGGAGCCGATGCACGTCGAATCGAACTCGGTCAACGCATTCCGCACGAGCCACTCGCTGACCGCATACGGCTTCGGCGTCTACGTCGTGCTCGGCTACCAGGCGAACGACCCGATCTTCCGCACCGGCGACGGCACGCCGATCGGCGACTGGGCCTATGGCGTCGTGGTGCGCGGCACGAAAAGCGCGGTGGAGGAAGCCGTGCGCAAGGCCGGCAGCGACGCGACCGTCAGGCAGGCGTTTCCGTTCCTGACCGCGATCGTCTGCTCGTCGGACTGAGCGACCGTCAGGACGCTCATGCGGCAATCCTGAGGGCGGGCAACCTGCCGCCCGGCGCTGCCCCGCTGTCGGCCTTTTACGCGCCCGTATACACCACGCGATACGGGATTCCGACCTTCTCCCATTCCGCCGCCTCCTGGCTGAGGCTGTAGTCGGTCAGCGGGTTCTGCTCGACCCACGCGCTCGGCAGGCGCACTTCATACCCGCCCTTCTTCATCTGCGAGACGGAAATGTCGGGCAGCCCCGCGTCGGTTCGGCGCCGGCACAGCAGCGCCGCGAGCCGCAGGCAGAACAGCAGCGGCCACTCGACTTCGCGTGCCTGCGACAGCTTGCCGAGCTTGCCCGCATGTCCGAGCACGAGCGCGGCGAGCCGCGCCTGGTCGGTGCGCGAAAAACCCGGCATGTCCGCGTTGCTCGCGATATAGGCCGAATGCTTGTGATACGCGCTGTGCGAGATCGACAGGCCGATCTCGTGCAACGCGGCCGCCCAGCCGAGGAACATCCGTCCTTCCTCGTGCGCTTCGTCGTCGCCTTCCTCGAGTTCGTCGTAGAAACGCCCCGCCAGCGCGCCGATCCGCTCGGCCTGCGCACGATCGACACCGTAGCGGCGCGTAAAGCCCTCGACGGTCACCGCGCGCATGTCCTCGTGCTGCGTCCGGCCGAGCAGGTCGTACAGCACCCCTAGGCGCAGCGCGCCGTCGGTCGTATCGACGTAGTCGACGCCAAGCTCCTCGAACACCGCGAGCATGATCGCGAGGCCGCCCGCGAGCACCGGTACGCGGTCGGGCTTCAGCGCGATCAGCTTCAGCCGGTTGACGTTCTCCGACTTGATCAGCGCACGCTTCAGGCGCTCGAGGCCGCCGCGCGAAATGCCGTGCGTGATGCCCGGATCGTTGAAGCCGTTCGCCTCGACGAGTTCCGCGAGCGCGCGCGCGGTGCCGGACGAGCCGATCGCCTGGTCCCAGCCGGCCTTCTTGTACTCGCTCGAAATGATCTGGATCTCGCGCTTGGCCGCGAGTTCGGCCTGCCGCATCGTGTATTCATCGACGTTGCCGGCGGGGAAGAAGGCGCGGCTGTGGCTCACGCAGCCGATATAGAGGCTCTCCATCACGATCGGCGTGTAGTGCGAGCCGATGATGAATTCGGTGGAGCCGCCGCCGATGTCGACGACGAGCCGCTTGCCGGCGCTCGCCGGCACCGAGTGCGCGGCGCCCGCGTAGATCAGGCGCGCTTCTTCACGGCCTGCAATCACTTCGATCGGGAAACCGAGCGCCGCTTCCGCCTCGCCGAGAAACTCGCCCGCGTTCTTCGCGACGCGCAGCGTGTTGGTGGCCACCGCGCGCACATGATCGGGATGGAAATCGCGCAGGCGCTCGCCGAACCGCTTGAGCGCCTCCCAGCCGCGCTCCTGCGACGCGCGATCGAGCATCTTGTCGCTCGACAGGCCCGCGGCCAGCCGGACGGGCTCGCGCAGCGCATCGACGGGATAGATCTGGCTGCCCGCCGGCGTTTCCTCGACACGTCCGACGATCAGCCGGAAGCTGTTCGAGCCGAGATCCACGGCAGCCAGCAAGTGGGGGGTTGTAACCATCAGAAGGGGCTCCGTGCGCGTTCGCCCGCGGCGGCCGGTGCGACAGCCCTGGGCGATCAATCAAAGGCGACATTTTAAGCGTGGAACGCTTGCCGTTGCCACGCTTCACGGGCATGCATACCGCTCGTTTGCATATCGTCGAAACATTTATGGGACGAAACGATTAAAGCGTAGAATTTCCCGATATAAATACATCACTGTCATCAGCACGTCATCGTACCGTGAGAGTTTCCGAGCGTCCTTTCGAATCATCGTCTGAATCACCCCCAACTCTGCCGATGTCCGTCCGTTATCCGCTTCTCAATCGTGAACTCGGCATCCTCGGTTTCAACGAGCGCGTGCTGGCCCAGGCAGCCGATCCGCAAGTCCCGTTGCTCGAGCGCCTCCGCTTCATCTGCATCACCAGCAGCAACCTCGACGAATTCTTCGAAGTCCGCATGGCCGGCCTTCAGGAGCAGATCCGCGACAACCCCGGCGCCCTGACGCCCGACGGAATGTCGTTACAACATGCTTACGATCTCGTGGTCGAACGCGCGCAGCGGCTCGTCCATCGACAGTACACGATGTTGCACGAAACCGTGCTGCCCGCGCTCGAGCAGGAAGGCATCTACTTCCATGCGAGCGACACCTGGAACGACGAGCAGCTCGAATGGGCGCGGCACTACTTCCTCGACGAGCTGCTGCCCGTGCTGACGCCGATCGGTCTCGATCCCGCCCACCCGTTCCCGCGCGTGCTGAACAAGAGCCTGAACTTCGTCGTCGAGCTCGAAGGCCGCGACGCATTCGGCCGCCAGGCCGTGATGGGCATCGTGCAGGCGCCGCGCGCGCTGCCGCGCGTCGTACGCATGCCGCACGCGCTGTCGGGCTTCGAGCACGGCTTCGTGCTGCTGAGCTCGTTCATGCAGCGCTTCGTCGGCGAACTCTTCCCGCAACTCGTCGTGAAGAGCTGCAACCAGTTCCGTATCACGCGCAACAGCGAACTGTTCGTCGACGAAGACGAGATCACGAACCTGCGCGTCGCGCTGCAGGGCGAACTGCCCGCGCGCCACCTCGGCAACGCGGTGCGCCTCGAGGTGTCGGCCGACACGCCGCCGCACATCGTGCGACGCCTGCTCGACGAAAGCGAGCTCGGCGACAAGGATTGCTATCGCGTGGCCGGATCGGTGAACCTCGTGCGGCTGATGCAGATTCCCGATCTCGTCGATCGCCCCGACCTGAAGTTCACGCCGTTCACCGCGTCGACGCCCGCCGCGATCACGAACGCGCCGACGATGTTTGACGCGATCGACAACGGCGACATCCTGCTGCACCACCCGTACGAGAGCTTCCAGCCGGTGCTCGAACTGCTGCAGCAGGCCGCGAAGGACCCGAGCGTCGTCGCGATCAAGCAGACGATCTACCGCACCGGCACCGATTCGCCGCTGATGGACGCGCTGATGGAAGCCGCGCGCAACGGCAAGGAAGTGACCGTCGTCGTCGAACTGCTCGCGCGCTTCGACGAGGAAACCAACATCAACTGGGCGTCGCAGCTCGAGGCCGTCGGCGCGCATGTCGTGTACGGCGTGGTCGGCCACAAGTGCCACGCGAAGATGATGCTGATCGTGCGGCGCGTCGTGCAGGGCGGCAAGGCGTCGCTGCGCCGCTACGTGCACCTCGGCACCGGCAACTACCACCCGCGCACGGCACGCCTCTACACCGACTTCGGGCTGATGACGGCCGACCAGAAGATCTGCGAGGACGTCCATCACGTGTTCCAGCAACTGACCGGCATCGGCGGCGAACTCACGCTGCACGAGCTGTGGCAGTCGCCGTTCACGCTGCATCCGCGCATCATCGACTCGATCCGCGCGGAGATCGACAATGCGCGTGCCGGCAAGCGCGCGCGCGTCGTCGCGAAGATGAACGCATTGCTGGAACCGACGGTGATCGCGGCGCTGTACGAAGCGTCGCAGGCCGGCGTCAAGGTCGACCTGATCGTGCGCGGTGTCTGCGCGCTGAAGCCCGGCGTGCCGGGGCTGTCGGAAAACATCACCGTGCGCTCGATCGTCGGCCGCTTCCTCGAGCACCACCGGATCTACTATTTCCACGCGAACGGTGCCGAGGACGTCTATCTGTCGAGCGCCGACTGGATGGACCGCAACCTGTTCCGCCGCGTCGAAGTCGCGTTCCCGATCCGCGATCGCAAGCTCAAGCGGCGCGTGATCGCCGAAGGCCTGTCGGTGTGCCTTGGCGACAACCAGTCGGCATGGCAGATGCACAGCGACGGCCACTACCGCCGGCGCCGCGCCGGCAAGACGATCCGCAACGCGCAACTCGGGCTGCTCGCGAAGTTCTGCTCGTGAACCGGCAACGCGGCGCGAGTTGCACGCCGCGTCGCCAACGAAAAAGCGCAGCCCGCGGGCTGCGCTTTTTCGTTGCGGATCCGGCATGCCGCCGCTCGCCGGACGAGCGACGGATACCGTTACGCGATCATGCCTCGTACGTGGCCGGCCGGATCGCGATGACGCGCGAACCCGGGAACCGCGCAGTGAACGTGCTGCCGCGCCCTTCCTCGCTCTGCACGTACAGGTGTGCGTCGTGCCGCTGCAGCACGTGCTTGACGATCGCGAGCCCGAGCCCCGTGCCGCCCGTGTCGCGCGAACGGCTGCGGTCGACGCGATAGAAGCGTTCGGTGAGCCGCGGCAGGTCGGCGGCCGGAATGCCGAAGCCGCTGTCCGTGACGGAAAACACGCCTTGCGCGCCTTCGCGCCGCCACGTCACGACGATCTTCCCGCCTTCCGGCGTATAGCGGATCGCGTTCGTGACGAGGTTCGCGAATGCGCTGAACAGCTCCGTCTGCGCGCCGGTGACGCCGAGCGTCTCGTCGATCGAGAACGCGATGTCGTGATGCCCGTTCGACAGCGTCTGCGCATCCTCCTTCAGGTGATCGAACACGGCGCGCATGTCGATCGCGCGATCGACCGGCGGCTTGCTCTCGCCCTCCAGCTTCGCGAGCACCAGCAGGTCGGTCACGATGTGCCGCATCCGCGATGCCTGCTGCTCCATCATCTCGAGATAGCGCGCGCGGTCTTCCTCGTTCAGCGGCAGCTCGCGCATCGTCTCGAGAAAGCCCGACAGCACGGTGAGCGGCGTCTTCAGTTCGTGCGACACGTTCGCGACGAAGTCGCGCCGCATCGCGTCGGTCCGCTCGAGCTCGGTGATGTCCTGCGTGAGCAGCAGCTTGCGGTTCTCGCCGTACGGAAACACCTGCACTTCCAGCACGTTCTGCCGCGAGTCGCCCATGCCGCGCATCACGAGCGTCTCGTCGTAATGCTGCGCGTTCAGGTAGCGGACGAAATCGGGATGGCGTACCAGGTTGGTGATGTGCTGGCGCAGGTCGCGCTTCGCATCCAGGCCGAAATGGACCTCGGCGATCGCATTGCACCACTCGATCTGGTCGTGATCGTCGAGCATCGCGACGCCGTTCGGCGACGCCTGGATCGCCTGGATGAAGCGCGAATGCTGCTGCTCGACCTGCCGCACCTGCGCATGCCACTGCTTCGCGAGCTTGTGCAGACGATAGTAGATCTCGCCCCAGATGCCCGGCGCGCTCGGCACTTCACCGTAGACCGGCGCATCGAGCAGCCGCCACAGACGCTGCGTGTGAAAGGTACTGAAAAAGCCCTGCGCAACCAGCATCACGACCACGAACACGAGGCCCGCGGTCGGGCCGGCGAAAACGCCGACCAATACGCCGATCAGCACGAGCAGCACGAGCGACACCAGAAAGCGCGCCCAGATGATGTTCATGATTCAGCGCCCGAAAGAATGAACGGCTCGCCGTGGCACACGGCAGGCCCGGATACGTTACGCGTGCTTGGCGAGCCGGTAGCCGCTGCCGCGCACGGTCTCGATCATCGCATCGCAACCGGCCGGTTTCAAGGCCGCGCGCAATCGTTTGATGTGCACGTCGACGGTCCGCTCCTCGACGAACACGTGGTCGCCCCACACCTGGTCGAGCAGTTGCGTGCGACTGTGCACGCGCTCCGGATGCGTCATGAAGAAATGCAGCAGGCGGAACTCGGTCGGGCCGAGATCGAGCTTGATCTCGCTGCCTTCCGCATGCGCGGCGACGCGGTGCGTGGCCGGGTCGAGGCGCAGCCCGTTGATCGACACGACGTCCTCGGTCAGCTGCGGCGCACGGCGGCGCAGCACGGCCTTGATCCGCGCCATCAGTTCCTTCGGCGAGAACGGCTTCGTCACGTAGTCGTCCGCGCCGATTTCGAGGCCGAGCACCTTGTCCTGCTCGTCGCCGCGGGCGGTGAGCATGATGATCGGGATGTGTTTGGTCCGTTCGTTGTTGCGCAGGTCGCGCGCGAACGCGATGCCGGATTTGCCCGGCAGCATCCAGTCGAGCAGCACGAGATCGGGCAGCACGTCGCTGATCAGGTTCTGCGCCTGTTCGGCGTTGTACGCACGAATCGGGCAGTGACCGGCGTGCTGGAGATTCACCGAGATCAGTTCGGAAATCGCGGGCTCATCTTCAACGACGAGAATGTTGCTGGGCATCGGCACCTCTTTTTTCCCTGTACGGAGTCGATTAACTGTTGGCTTCGCGATCGAGCGTGTCGCGCGGCTGGTGCCGCACGTCCGTGCCCTTCACGATGTAGATGATGAATTCGGCGATGTTCTTCGCGTGGTCGCCGATCCGCTCGATCGCCTTCGCAATGAACAGGTATTCCAGGCCGACCGAGATCGTGCGCGGATCTTCCTGCATGTACGACACGAGCTTGCGCACGAACGCACGGAATTCCTGGTCGATCTCCTTGTCGTCCTTGACGATCTGCGCGGCGGCCACCGTATCGAGACGCGCGAACGCGTCGAGCGCGCGGCGCAGGATCGTCACGGCCATCTCGCCCGACACCTTGATCTCGGCGATGTTGACCGCACGCGCGGCCGGCTCGTCGACCAGGCGGCGCACGCGCTTCGCGATCTTCTCGGCCTCGTCGCCGGCGCGCTCGAGGTTCGTAATCGTTTTCGAAATCGACATCAAAAGGCGCAGGTCCCGCGCGGCGGGCTGTCTCCGCGCGATGATGTTGCCGCACTCCTGGTCGATGTCGACTTCCATCGCGTTCAGCGTTTCCTCGGCCGCGATCACCTTCTCGGCCGTATCGCGATCGAACTCGTTCAGTGCGTGCATCGCGCCGACGATCTGCGACTCGACGAGCCCGCCCATTTCCAGCACTTTCGACGACACGGCATTGAGGTCCGCGTCGAACTGGCTCGACAGATGTTTATCCGACATGGCTGTTGTTCTCCGTCATCAGCCGAAACGGCCGGTGATGTAGTCTTCCGTTTCCTTGCGCACCGGCTTGATGAAGATCTTTTCGGTCTCGCCGAATTCGATCAGCTCGCCCAGGTACATGTAGGCCGTGTAATCCGAGCAGCGCGCCGCCTGCTGCATGTTGTGCGTGACGATCACGACCGTGTAGTCGCTCTTCAGCTCCGCGATCAGCTCCTCGATGCGGCCCGTCGAGATCGGGTCGAGCGCCGAGCACGGTTCGTCGAGCAGCAGCACTTCCGGACGGATCGCGATGCCGCGCGCGATGCACAGACGCTGCTGCTGGCCGCCCGAGAGGCCGTAGCCGCTCTGGCTCAGCTTGTCCTTCACTTCGTTCCACAGCGCGGCCTTCGTGAGCGCCCACTCGACGCGGTCGTCCATTTCCGAGCGCGTGAGCTTTTCGAACATCTTCACGCCGAACGCGATGTTGTCGTAGATCGACATCGGGAACGGGGTCGGCTTCTGGAACACCATGCCGATACGTGCGCGCAGCAGCGAGATGTCGCGCTTCGTCGTCAGCAGGTTCTCGCCGTCCATCAGGATTTCGCCTTCGGCGCGCTGCTCCGGATAGAGCGCGAACATCTTGTTGAACGTGCGCAGCAGCGTCGACTTGCCGCAGCCCGACGGGCCGATGAACGCCGTCACCTTCCCTTCGGGAATGCGCAGGTTGATGTTCTTCAGCGCGTGGAACTTGTTGTAGAAGAAGTTGAGGTTGTTGACCTCGATCTTCGCGTTCAGCGGCGCGAGCGGGCGATCGTTCGCCGCGTCATGCGTGCCGGCCGGCGCAGCGGTGCGCTCGACGGGATTCAGGTGGCTCTCTGCCATATTCATCGGATTGCTCCGCCGTTACTTTTTCGAGAAGATCGAGCGCGCCAGGACGTTGAGTCCGAGCACCCCGAGCGTAATCAGGAACACGCCCGCCCATGCGAGCGACTGCCACTCCGCGAACGGGCTCATCGCGAACTTGTAGATCGTGACGGGCAGGTTCGCCATCGGCTGGCTCATGTCCCACGAGAAGAACTGGTTCGACAGTGCGGTGAACAGCAACGGCGCCGTTTCGCCGGCAATCCGCGCGACCGCGAGCAGCACGCCCGTCACGATCCCGCCGACCGATGCGCGCAGCGTGATCTTCAGCACCATGCGCCACTTCGGCGTACCGAGCGCGAAGGCCGCTTCGCGCAGCGCGTTCGGCACGAGCTTCAGCATGTTCTCCGTCGTGCGGATCACGATCGGGATCTGCAGCAGCGCAAGCGCGATCACGCCGGCCCAGCCCGAGAAGCGCCCCGACTTCGCGACGACGATCGCATACACGAACAGGCCGATGACGATCGACGGCGCCGACAGCAGGATGTCGTTGATGAAGCGGATCGTGCTCGCCAGCAGGTTCTTCTGGCCGTACTCGGCGAGATAGACGCCTGCGAGGATGCCGATCGGCGTGCCGACCAGCGTGCCGAAACCGCACAGCAGCAGGCTGCCGACGATCGCGTTCGCGAGACCGCCGCCTTCCGTGTTCGGCGCCGGCGTCGATTCGGTGAACAGTTGCAGCGACAGGCCGCCGACGCCGAGATGCACCGTCGTGTAGAGAATCCACACGAGCCACAGCAGCCCGAAGGCCATCGCGCCGAGCGACGCGGTGAGCGCGATCGCGTTGACGGCCTTGCGCTTGCGCTGCAGGCGGTTGCGCATCGCGTCGAGCGCGGCGCCGTCCGGCCCCGGGAAATTCATGATGGGCTCGCTCATTTCTTGCCCTCTCCCTTCTCGAGACGAAGCAGCAGCAGTTTGGAGATGGACAGCACGATGAACGTGATCACGAACAGGATCAGGCCGAGTTCCATCAGCGCGGATGTGTGCAGGCCCGGCTGCGCTTCCGCGAATTCGTTCGCGAGCGCCGACGTGATGCTGTTGCCCGGCGCGAACAGCGACACGCTGTCGAGCAGGTTCGTGTTGCCGATCACGAAGGTCACGGCCATCGTTTCGCCGAGCGCGCGACCGAGGCCGAGCATCACGCCGCCGATCACGCCCGTCTTCGTGTAGGGCAGCACCACCTTCCACATCACTTCCCAGGTCGTGCAGCCGATCCCGTAGGCCGACTCCTTCAGCAGCACCGGCGTGACTTCGAACACGTCGCGCATCACCGATGCGATGTACGGGATGATCATGATCGCGAGGATCACGCCGGCTGCAAGGATGCCGATACCGATCGGCGGGCCGGCAGTCAGCGGGCCGAGCACCCAGACGTCCTTGAACAGGCGGCCGATCGGCTTCTGGAAGTATTCGGCGAAGATCGGCGCGAACACGAGCAGGCCCCACATGCCGTACACGATCGACGGAATCGCGGCGAGCAGCTCGATGGCGATACCGAGCGGGCGGCGCAGCCACACGGGCGACAGCTCGGTGAGGAACAGCGCGATGCCGAAGCTGACGGGCACCGCAATGACGAGCGCGATGACCGACGTCACGATCGTGCCGTAGATCGGCACGAGCGCGCCGTAGATGTCCGAGTTGGGATCCCACTCGGATTGCCACAGGAAGCCGAGGCCGAACTTCTGGATGGTCGGCATCGACGCAATGATCAGGGAAACGATGATCCCGCCCAGCAGCAGCAGGGTCACGATCGCGGCGAGCCGAGCAAGGCCGCCGAACAGGACATCCCCGAGACGGCTCGGCGCGCGCTGCTGCGCACTATCGGGCGACCGGGAGGACGTGTAAGAAATATCAGACATGGGTGCCTGCTTTTGATTGCCGGGCGCCGTAACGCCCGGCTTTACCGCACACACTGCCCGGCCGGCACGGCCGGGCAGCGAACCGCTGCAATGCTTACTCGGCGGCGACCGGCTTGCCCGAAGCGTCCGTCACCTTGACCTTCCACTGCTTGCGGATTTCCGCTTCGACTGCCGGCGGCAGCGAGATGTAGTCGAGGCTGTCAGCAGCCTTCTCGCCGTTCTTGAACGCCCAGCTGAAGAACTTCAGCGTTTCCGCGCCCTGCTCCGGCTTTTCCTGCTTCGCGTGCAGCAGCACGAACGTCGCGCCGACGACCGGCCATGCTTCCTTGCCCGGCTGGTTCGTCAGGATCTGGTAGAACGACTTCGACCAGTTCGCGCCCGCGGCAGCGGCCTTGAACGTTTCGGTCTTCGGCTCGACCACCGTGCCCGTCGAGTTCTTCAGGGCCGTGTAGATCATGTTGTTCTTCTTCGCGTACGCCCACTCGACGTAGCCGATCGCGCCCGGCAGGCGCTGCACGAAGGCCGCGACGCCGTCGTTGCCCTTGCCGCCCGTGCCCGTCGGCCAGTTGACCGTCGTGCCTTCGCCGATCTTCGACTTCCACTCGTCGTTGACCTTCGACAGGTAGTTCGTCCAGATGAA
>NZ_ASSI01000031.1:0-120098 GCF_000466765.1 Burkholderia sp. AU4i
CGCCACGGACAGCGGTGCCGCCGGCCGGGCCGCGTAGGCATCGGGCGCCGCGCCGGCGGGCTCGCGATGAAACGCGAATGCCAGCGGCACGCGCGCCGAGCGCATCCCGTGCCGCATCGCGACCCCCGTCTCGGCCGGCCCGACGAACAGCACGCCGTCGTCGGCAAGACGCTCGCCAAGCGAGCGGATCACGCGATCCTGCGCGTCGCGATCGAAGTAGATCAGCACGTTGCGGCAGAACACGAAATCGTAGCGAAGGCCCGTGTCCGCCACCGGGTCGACGAGGTTCGCCTGGCTGAACTGCACACAGGCGCGTACGCGCTCGTCGAGCAGCCAGCCCTCGCGGGTCGGCGTGAAGTGCCGCGCGCGAAACTCCGTCGCGGTGCCGCGGAACGCGTTGCGCCCGTAACAGCCGAGCCGCGCCTGCTCGATCGCGCGCGGGCTGAGGTCGATCGCGTCGATCGTGAAACTGGCCGGGTCGAGCCCCGCGTCGAGCAGCGCCATCGCCGCCGAAAACGGTTCCTCGCCCGTCGAGCACGGCGCGCTCAGCACGCGGATCACGCGGCCGGGCAGCGCCGCGAGCCGGTCGGCCGCGAGCCGCGCGAGCGTCGCGAAGGCTTCGCGGTCGCGGAAGAACCAGGTCTCGGGCACGACGAACAGCTCGATCAGCGCACGCCGTTCGTCGGCCGATGCGTTGAGCTGCTGCCAGTAGGCGTCGAGCGCGTCCTGCGTCACAGGCGGCCGCGCCGCCGACGACAGGCGCTCGCCGTCCGCCTGCAGCGCGTGCACGCGCTCCGTCAGCGCGCGGGTCAGGAAATCGTTGCCGAGCGAATCGGGGTCGATGCCGGTCTCGCGCAGCAGCCAGCCGCGAAATCGCGATTCGGACTCTTTCATGCGGATTCTCCCCCGTGGCCCGGCAGGCCGTCGTCGAACAGATACAGGCGTGCAACGTCGTCGATCAGGTCGGCAACCGATACCTGCTGCACGACGCCGTCGGGCGTATTCGCGACGGGCCCGAGCCAACGCGTGCGCGCGGTCGAGATGCCGCTCGCGCGAAACGCCGCGCGGTCGATCCGCATCGTCTGCGTCGCACGCTCGACGATCAGCCCGATCGTGCGCTCGCCGCCCGCCTCGAGCGCCCGGTAGCGGACCATCACGAGCCGCGTCGAGCGCAGCGCATGCGCGCGGCGCCCGAGCGCCAGCATCGGCACGTCGATCACCGGCACCGGCTGGCCGCCGCGCATCAGCAGCCCGGCAATCCATTCGGGTGCGCCGGGCACGGCCTTCGTGACCGCGAGCGGCAGCACCTCGTCGATGCCGGCCGCGTCGAGCGCATAGCGTTCGCCGTCGAGCTCGAACATCAGGAACAGCGCATGCGCGCCGTTCTGCGTGTCGGCGCGCGTCACGCGTCGACCTTGAAGCGCGACACGCTGGTGCGCAACTGGTTCGCGACGAGCGTCAGGTCGTCGATCGCCTGCGACGACTGGCGCAGCGACTCGGCCGTCTGCTGCGCGGCCTCCGACAGCTGCGACAGCGCCTGCGTGATCTGCTCCGCGCCGTTCGCCTGCGTCTGCATCCCTTCGTTGACCATCTGGAAGCGCGGCGAGAGCGTCTGCACCTCGGCGATGATCTGCGACAGCTGCCCGCCGACCTGCTGCACGTCGAGCATCCCCCGGCGCACTTCCTCGGAGAACTTGTCCATCCCCATCACGCCCGCCGATACCGCCGACTGGATTTCCTTCACCGTTTGCTCGATATCGTAGGTCGCGACCGCCGTCTGGTCGGCGAGGCGGCGGATCTCGGTCGCGACGACCGCGAAGCCGCGGCCGTACTCGCCGGCCTTCTCGGCCTCGATCGCGGCGTTCAGCGACAGCAGGTTGGTCTGGTCGGCCACCTTGGTGATGGTCGCGACCACCTGGTTGATGTTCAGCGCCTTCTCGTTGAGGATCGCGAGCTTCGCGTTCACCGAGCCGGCCGCGTCCATCACGCTGCGCATCGTCTCGCCCATCCGCGTGAGCCCGCTCTGGCTCACGCCCGCGAGTGTGGCCGACTGCTCCGCCACGCCGGCCACTTCGTTCATCGTGCGCACCAGGTCGCGCGACGTCGCGAAGATTTCGCGCGAGGTCGCGCCGATCTCGGTCGTCGTCGCTGCGGTTTCGTTCGCGGTCGCCTGCTGCTCGCGCGACGTCGCCGCGATCTCGGCGACCGACGTCGTCACCTGCAGCGACGACTGCTGCGCACGCGCGACGAGCTCGGTCAGTTCGTCGGCCATCCGGTTGAAGCCCGTCTCGAGCGTGCCGAATTCGTCGCGGCGGCGCAGGTCGAGGCGGCGCGTCAGGTTGCCGGTACGCATCACGTCGTGCACCTCGACGAGCCGCGCCATCGGGACGGTGACCGAACGGTACAGCATGTAGCCGAACCCGAGCGCGGACAGCAGCATGATCGCCAGTGCGGTCGCGAGCACGACCTCGGTGTCCTGCACGGATTCACGGATCAGCTTCGCCGACTGATCGGCGAACTTGCGGTTTTCCTGCACGAGAATATTCGCGTTGCGCACGACCTCGGCCCATGCGGGCTGCACCTTCGAATACCCGGCGACCGCGTCGTCGTGCGATTGACGGTGCCGCTGCACCGCTTCGTTCAGCAGCGGCAGGTAGTGGTCGTAGGTGCCCCGGAAGGTCGCGAAGCGCTGCCGGTCGTCGTCGCGGAATATCGAGTTCTGGTACTCGACCGACAACGAATCGATGTCCTTCGCCACTTCGGCGATCTTCGCGAGATCGCGCTGGACGCTTTCGGGATCGGTCTCGACGAACGTCGCCTGCTGCAGCAGCATGAATGATTCATTCACTGCGCCGCGCAGCGACGACGCGAGGTAGACGCCGGGCAGCGAATCGCGCTCGATGCTGACGGCTTCGCTGTTGATTGCACGCAAGCGCTCGTAGGACACGCCGGCTGTCACCAGCATCAGCACGAACAGCACGCCGAAGCTGAGCAGGATGCGATTGCCGAGCGTCAGCCGGGCAGCGCCGATCGTCGGATGCAGGCTTTCATTGGTCGCGCGGGGCGTCACGGTGGCCATGTTCGTTATGGGCTTTCTATATCAGCGTTGAAAAAATCCGCGCCCGCCTGCGCGCCGGACGGCGCGCCACGAGCGCATCAGGGCTTGCGGGCAGCGCGGCGCCGGCAGGCCGCGCCGTGACATCACCGCTCCGCTTGCGCCGGCAGCCGAAGCGCGACCATGAAGCCGCGCGCCGTATTGCGCATCAGGATCTGGCCGCGATGCCGCGCCGCCGTCGCGCGGACGAACGCGAGCCCGAGGCCGAAGCCGCCGCGCGCCGCGCCATGCGCGGACTCGAGCTGCACGAACGACTCGGTCGCGGCCGTGCGCTGCTCCGGCGCGATTCCCGCGCCGGTATCCTCGACGCCGATCAGCCATGCATCGTCCTCGCCGCTCAGCGTGCAGTGCACGTCCGTGCCGGCCGGGCCGTACTTCAGCCCGTTGTCGATCAGGTTCGCGACCGCGCGCGTCAGCATCATGCGGTCGCCCATCGTCACGCACTCGGTATCGGGCACGTGCGCGGTGACCCGGCTGCCGAGCCCGGCCGCCTTCTCCCACAGCTGGTCGACGGCGTCGAGCACGATCTCGTTGAGGCTCACGACCTCATGCGCGCGGCGCTCGGACCGCGCGCGGGTCAGGTGAATGAAGCCGTCGGCAAGCGCGAGCGCGCGCCGCGCATGGCCGGCAATGCGTTCCATGATCGCCGGCATCTCGCCGTGCTCGGCGCGGTAGACGTCGAGCAGCGCGAGGATCGACGTCTGCGGCGAACGCATGTCGTGCGACAGGAAATCGAGCGCCTCGTCGCGCTGCCGGGACATCAGGTACGAATTCGAGTGATAGCGGATCCGTGCGGCCAGTTCCATCGCGTCGGGGAGCTTCACCAGATAGTCGTTCGCGCCGGCGATGAACGCCTCGCGCTTGACGATCGGCTCCTCCTTCGCGGACAGCACGATGATCGGCACGCGAGCCGTGCCGGCGTCCGCGCGCCACGCACGGACGAGATCGAGGCCGTCGATCTCCGGCATCACGAGATCCTGCAGGATGACCGTCGGCTTCACGTCGCGCGCGACCGCCATCGCCCGGTGCGCGTCGGTGCACACGTGCAGGTCGATGTCGTGTTCGCTGCGCAGCGCGCGGCGGATCACCTCGCCGACGAACGGTTGATCGTCGACGAGAAGGACCGATAACCCCGATTCAAGACAATCCGAGGCATTATCAACGCTCGATTCTTTCATAAATACAGTTTCAAACGCCGATTCTCCAATCGATTCTTTCATAGGAGTTGTTTATCAGACTTGGACGCTATCTTAATTAGGCGGTTGAAAAAACCGCCCGATTCCGCCGATTTGGCCTGTCGGCATTGGCCTTGCAGGGATCCGGACGCCGATTTCTCCCCGTTGGCGGCCGCATTACCTCCGCATCCTTTCTCTCAATAAACATAACCGGCTGATTCTAAATGAAATTAGAACACAGCATCTATCTCCTTCCGGTTTAGTTTTGCCAAATATGCAGAAAGAGACGGAATCAGTAAAATCAGATCATTTCCGGATTCGAAAGACGATAACGTTTGCGAGACCGGCGCCATAAGGTTTGCATGCGCTGCAAGGCCGGTTGTCCGCCGCATTTGGGGCCGGGTTGAAATGCGCCCAATCGGCGGGCGTGACGAAGAAAAAAAGCGCGCCGGGCAACGATCTGCCCATGCGCGCTTCCGGTTGCCGGCAACGGCCGCCGGATGACGGGATGATGGCGCCGTGCAGCCCTATCCGCGCGCGTGTTGCGCGGACACTTCCTGCAGGTCGAGGTCGCGTTCGAGCGCGTGCAGCATTTCGTCGTGGATGCGGCCCGAACGGTGCAGGCGCAACAATTCGGCGCGCCCGGCCCTGATCGCGGCCAGCACGACGTCGTAGTGCGCGGTGCGCACTTCCGCCGGGTACGCCGGCTCGTCCTTCGCCCGCTCGGTCAACTCCGCGCGATACGTGTACTGCTCGAGCAGGCGCGGATGGATCACGACCCCGTTCTCGTCGCGCACGAGCGGCTGGATCGCCGCGAGTTGCGCGGCCTCGACGTACGCCCACGTCTGCGGCTCGGTCAGGTGGTGCGCCGCGCGTTCTTCGCGCTGCGGCAGGCGCAGCAGCCGGATCAGCGGCCCGATCGTCGTGCCCTGCAGCAGCACGGTGACGAGGATCACCGCGAACGACGCGACCAGGATCACGTCGCGACCGGGCATCGCCTCGGGCAACGACAGCGCGATCGCCAGCGTGACGACGCCGCGCATCCCGGCCCAGCTCATGATCGTCGCGGCCTTCCAGTCCGGCGCCTCGCCGCGCCGCGCGATCCCGCGCACCGGCCACTTCAGCGCCTCGACCGCATAGATCCACACGAAGCGCGACACGATCACCGCCGCCAGCACCGCGAACATCGGCGGCACCATCGTGGCGAGCACCTGCTCGAAGCCGCCGAGCCGGTGGATCGCACCGCGCAGCGACAGCCCGATCAACACGAACACCATCGCTTCGAGCAGGAACACGATGACCTGCCAGAACGCGGTGCCGCGCGTGCGCACGGCCGCCGAGAACACCTCGTGCTGATGCCAGCCGACGATCATGCCGGCCGTGACGGTGGCGATCACGCCGGATACCTCGACCATTTCGCCCGCGATATAGGCGATCCAGCCGGTGATCACCGCGACGGTGATCACGAGATAGTCGTCGTCGAGCTGCTTCAGGAACCACACGACGAGCTTGCCGACCACGAAGCCGATCGCCACGCCGCCGAGCCCGAGCTCCGCGAAGCGCACGACCGCGTGCTCGAGGCTGAACGCGCCGGTGAGCGCGGCCGCAACCGCGAAGCGGAACAGCACGAGGCCGGCCGCATCGTTCAGCAGGCTCTCGCCTTCGAGCAGCACCATCAGCCGGCGCGGCAGCGCGACGCGTTCGAGCACGGCCTTCGCCGCAACGGCGTCGGGCGGCGACACGATCGCGCCGAGCGCGAAGCACGCGGCCCACGGCAGCGACGGCGCCACCCAGTGCACGGCGAAGCCGACCGCGAACGTCGTGAACACGACCGCGCCGATCGCCAGCAGCAGGATGCCGCCGACGTTGCGCTTGAACTCCTCCCACACCGAGAAGTACGCGCCGTCCATCAGCAGCGGCGGCAGGAACACCAGCAGCACCAGCTCGGGATCGAGATCGATCGGCGGCAGGCCGGGGATGAACGCGATGCCGATGCCGCCGATCAGCAGCGCGGCCGCAGGCGGCAACCTCAGCCGCTTGGCGAGGCATTCGAGCGCGACGATCGCGAGAAATGACAACAAAACCAGCTTGAATGCCGAGACGGGAGACATGAATCGACCTCGTGAAGAATGAATTCGCGCTTTCCGGCGTCGTACCCCGGTCGGCAGTTTCGCGCGATTACATCACGAGGCGAGTCCCGTAGTCGAGCGTGTTCCGGCAGCCCGCCACGCGACGCGGGCACGATACGGACACGATCCGGGCGCGATGCGAGCCCGGCGGGGCCCGGCGCCGGCACGCTGCGCGCGACGCCATGAAAAACGGCACGCGGGCCGGCCTTGCGCCCGCCCGCGTGCCGTCGCGGCACCGCGCATCCCGCCCCGCGTTACCGGCGCCGCACGACCATCAGCCGCGGCTCGGTCATGTCCTCGATCGCGTAGCGGATCCCTTCGCGGCCGAGGCCCGAGTCCTTCACGCCGCCGTACGGCATGTTGTCGACGCGGAACGACGGCACGTCGTTGATCACGACGCCACCGACTTCCAGCTCGTCCCACGCGCGCTGCGCATGCGTGAGCGAATCGGTGAACACGCCGGCCTGCAACCCGAAGTCGCTGTCGTTCACGCGGGCGAGCGCATCGTCGAACCGGTCGAACTTCTCGAGGATCGCGACGGGGCCGAACGCCTCCTTCCGGTACAGGTCCTGCTCATGCCCGACGTTTTCCAGCAGCGTCGCTTCGAACATCGCGCCGTCGACCTTGCCGCCCGCGACGATCTTCGCGCCCGCCGCGACGGCCGCGTCCATCCATCCCGACAGCCGGCGCGATTCGGATTCGGAAATCATCGGCCCGACGAACGTCGACGGATCCTTCGGATCGCCCATCTTCAGCGAACGCGTCTTTGCGATCAGCTTCTCGCGCAGCGCGTCGTACAGATCGGCATGGACGAGGATCCGCTGCACGCCGATGCAGCTCTGGCCCGACTGGTAGTACGCGCCGAACGCGAGGCGCTCGACCACGTAGTCGAGCCGGTCGCGTTGATCCGCGTCGACGATCGCGGCCGCGTTGCCGCCGAGCTCCAGCACGACTTTCTTCTTGCCGGCCTTTTCCTTCAGCGCCCAGCCGACGGCCGGCGACCCCGTGAACGACAACAGCTTGAAACGCTCGTCGGTCGTAAACAGGTCGGCGCCGTCGCGATGCGCGGGCAGCACCGAGAATGCGCCCTTCGGCAAGTCGGTTTCGGCGAGTACCTCGCCGATGATCAGCGCGCCGATCGGCGTGCGGCTCGCAGGCTTCAGCACGAACGGACAGCCGGCCGCGAGCGCGGGCGCGACCTTGTGCGCGGCGAGGTTCAGCGGGAAGTTGAACGGCGAGATGAACGAGCACGGACCGACCGGCACGCGCTTCGTGTAGCCCGTATAGCCCTGCGCGCGCGCGGAGATCTCGAGGTTGATGATCTCGCCGTCGATGCGCACCGACTCCTCGGACGCCACGCGGAACGTGTCGATCAGCCGCGTCACTTCGCCCTTCGAATCGTTGATCGGCTTGCCGGCCTCGATGCACAGCGCCTCGGCCAGCTCGTCGAAGCGCTCGCGAAAACGCGCGACGCAATGATCGAGCACGGCCTGCCGCTTGTAGGCCGGCAACTCGCGCATCGGCTTCGCGGCATCGACGGCCGCGGCGATCGCCGCGTCGATGGCCTTCGCGTCGGCCAGCGCGACGCGCGTGGCGACCTTGCCGCTGAACTTGTCGGTCACCTCCAGATCGGTGTTCGCGTAGACGGCTTCGTTGGCGAGGTAGTACGGATAGGTTTCCTTCAACATGGAACGACTCCTTCCTGTGAACGGGAATTCAAAGTTGCGCCGACAGGCGCTTGATCTCGCGGTTCAGCACGCGCTCGTTGTCCGAATAGTCGATCGGCACGTCGATCACATGCACGCCCGGCGTCGAGAAACACTCGCGCAGCAGCGGCTCGAGATCGTCGGCCGATTCGACGCGGTGCCCGTGCGCGCCGTAGCTTCGCGCATACGACACGAAATCGGGGTTCTGCAGCGTCATCGCGAAATCGGGGAAATTCATGTTCTCCTGCTTCCAGCGGATCATCCCGAAGGCGTCGTCGCGCAGGATCATCACGACGATGTCGAGCTTCAGGCGCACCGCCGTTTCGAGCTCCTGAGAATTCATCATGAAGCCGCCGTCGCCGCACACGGCGATCACCTTGCGCTGCGGGTGCACGATCTTCGTCGCGATCGCCGACGGCAGGCCGGCGCCCATCGACGCGAGCGCGTTGTCGAGCAGCAGGGAATTCGGCTCGTGCGCGCGCCAGTAGCGCGCGAACCAGATCTTGTACATCCCGTTGTCGAGACAGACGATGCCGTCGACCGGCAGCGCGTTGTAAAGATCGTTGACGATCCGCACCGGATACATCGGGAAGCGCGGATCGTGCTGGCCCTTCTCCAGATGGGCGTCGAAATGCGCCTTGATCATCGTGAAGCGCGAGAAATCCCAGTGCGGCTGCGGTGCGAGCGCCTCCTTCATCTGCCACACCGCGTTCGCGATGTCGCCGACCACCTCGATCTGCGGGAAGTAGACGGGATCGACCTGCGCGCCGAGGAAGTTCACGTGGATCACGGTCTTGTCGTCGGTACGCATGAAGAACGGCGGCTTCTCGATCACGTCGTGGCCGACGTTGATGATGCAGTCCGCATGCTCGATCGCGCGGTGGACGAAATCGCCGTCGGACAGCGTCGCGTTGCCGAGCCAAAGCGGGTGCGTCTCGTCGATCACGCCCTTGCCCATCTGCGTCGTGAAGAACGGGATGCCCGTCTTGTCGACGAATTCGAGCAGCATCTTGCAGGTGGTCTTGCGATTGCCGCCCGCACCGATCATCAGCAGCGGATGGCGCGCGGCCTGGATCGCGTCGACCGCATGCGCGATCGCCTTTTCCTCCGCCACCGGCCGCCGGCTGTAGCTGCGCGGGATCGGCTTGCCGTCGCCCTCCTCGTGCGCGATGTCTTCCGGCAGCTCGAGGTGCGCGGCGCCCGGACGCTCCTCCTCCGCGCGGCGGAACGCCTCGCGCACGGCCGACGGGATGTTGCCGATCGACACGATCTGCCGCGTGAACTTCGTGAGCGGCTGCATCATGTCGACCACGTCAACGATCTGGAAGTGGCCCTGCTTGCTGGACTTGATCGGCTTCTGCCCGGTGATCATCAGCATCGGCATCCCGCCGAGCTGCGCATACGCGGCGGCCGTCACGAAGTTCGTCGCGCCGGGCCCGAGCGTGGCGATACACACGCCGGTACGGCCCGTCAGGCGGCCATAGGTGGCGGCCATGAACCCTGCCGCCTGCTCGTGCCGGGTCAGCACGAGCTTGATCTTCGATCGCCGCAGCGATTCGAGCAGATCGAGGTTTTCTTCGCCGGGAATGCCGAACACGTACTCGACGCCTTCGGCTTCCAGCGCCTTCACGAACAGATCCGATGCTTTCATGGGGGACTCTCGGTTGATGCCGCCTGCCCGGCCTACGGACACGCAGCGTTCAGAACGCGCGCCGGCCTACGGCACGCGGACGCTTTACCTACTGGACACAAACCACGGCACTGCCCGCCGCGCAACGAGCGATGCGCGGCGGCGCCTCCGGATAGCGGAGGACAAACGGATCCGCCCGCGCGCGGCAAGCGCGCACGGGCGGCAAAGACGTGATTGATTGTAGACGGATTCGCAGAACTCCGACGTCGGCCGAATGGCCATTTGGCACGCAAACGAAGCGGGCAGCCCTAATGTAGCGGCTACCGAATAGCCCGATCCAACCCGACCCATCTGTGAACCATGGTTGACATACCGCAATCAATGCCCTACAGTGCACCTACGTTCAGCATCCGGACCACCGACGTCTTCGACGCATGGTTTGCCGGCCTGCGGGATCGCGTCGCGAAGCGCCGCATCCAGGCACGCATCGACCGCCTGTCGATGGGCAATCCGGGTGACTGGAAATCCGCGGGCTCGCCGGTCGTCGAAATGCGGATCGACCACGGCCCCGGTTATCGCGTCTACTACGTCCGGCGCGGAACGATCTGGGTCATCCTGCTCTGCGGCGGCGATAAATCGACGCAACAGGCCGACATACGCGCCGCGCACGCGATGCTCGCGCACCTCGACATGGAGTAATCGATGGACAAGATCAGCACCCGGCCGTGGGATTCGGCCGACCATCTGAAGACCGAAGACGACATGGCCGACTACTTCGAAGCGTGCCTGCAGGAAGCCGGCGATGATCCGGCCTTCATCGCGCACGCGCTCGGCGTGATCGCACGCGCACGCGGCATGTCGCAGGTCGCGCGCGACGCGGGCCTGTCGCGCGAAGGGTTGTACAAGGCACTGTCGCACGACGGCAACCCGAGCTTCGGCACCATCCTGAAGGTCATCAAGGCGCTCGGCCTGCAACTGCACGGCGCGAAAGCGCACGCATGACGCGCGGGCGCGGCCCGTCGCTCCCTGCGCGCCCTCCCGCGATATCCGTGGCCGCGTCAGTGCGGCCAGCCGGCCGCCCAGCGCGGCACCAGCGACACCAGATACAACCCGAGCCCGATCAGCCCGCCGACCAGCGTGCCGTTGATGCGGATGTATTGCAGGTCCTTGCCGATGTTCAGCTCGATCTGCCGCGACATCTCGCGCGCATCCCAGTTGCGCACCGTGTCGCGGATATGGCGCATCAGGAAATCCGCGAAATCCGGCGCCATCTCGTGCACCGCCTTCTCGACATGCTCGTTCAGCGACGCGCGCAATGCCGGACTCTCCGCCAGCCGCGCACCGAGCCAGCCGCCGAGCGTCGCGGCCTGCCGGTGCAGCGCCGAATCGGGGCGCGCGAGATCGGCCTTCAGCCACGCGCGCAACTGATCCCACAAGTCGCGGACATACTCGTTGAACGCGGCGCCGTCGCGAACGTAACGCCTGATCTCCTCGCCCTTCGCGATGAACGCGGGATCGTGCTTCAACCGCTCGGTCAGCCGCACGACCGTCCGGTCGAAGCGCTGCCGCAGCTCGTGCTCGGGGTCCGCCGCCACGCCCTCCAGCACGCGGCTCACCGCGCTCGCGAGCATCCGCGCGCCGTTCTCGCCGAACCACTGCGTCGGCATGATCTTCTCGACCTTCGGGTACTGCGTCTTCAGCCATTCGACGATGAAGCCCGCGATCACCTCGCGGTTTTCTTCCTTGTCGAGCACGTCGACCACCTGTTCGATCGCGTCGTCGAGCAGCACCTGGTGGCGGCCGTCCTTCGTCAGCGTGTCGAGGATCGCGCCGGCCGATTGCGACAGGTCGACCCGGTCGATCACCGCGCGAAACGCATCGTGGACGAACGACTGGATCCGCGCGTCGTCGGTCATGTCGAGCGCGAAACTCATCAGCTTCGTCACGTAGCCGCCGAGCGCGTCAGTGTTTGCCGGTTCGCCGAGCCAAGCGCCGAGTTTCTGCGCGGGATCGTGCTGGCGGATCTGCGCGGCGAGCGCGTCGGGGCCGAGGAACTTCTCGCGCACGAACACCGCGAGGTTGTCGGCGATCTTGTCCTTGTTCTTCGGAATGATCTCGGTATGACGCGACACGAACGGGATCGGCACACGGCGGAACAAGGCGACGACCGCGAACCAGTCGGCGAGCGCGCCGACCATCGCGGCTTCGGCCACGGCCTTGAAGCCGTCGACCCACGGGCCACGCGGCAGCAGGATCGTCGTGACGAACACCGCGACGGCGGCCAGCAGCAGCCACAGCGCGCGGCGCTTGCTGCGTTTCAGTTCGAGAGCTTTGTCTGGCGTCATGGCGGCAGGCGAATCGGCGATGCCGCTAATATCCCCGATTTCGCACCGGCCGACAAACGCGCGGCATGAAACGCGACGGCCCCGCGCGACCGCCACCGGGCAAAACGTCACCCGCCGCGTCGTGCAATCGTCCGGCAAGCGCGCGGCCGGCGACGTCGTCGCCGACGCGATCCGTCCACCGCGCCCGCCATACTCGCCGCGCCTGCCGCCGTTACAGGAACGTCTTCAAATTCACCGTCGGATCGGCGAGCTTCACCGGATCGGGCACTGCCCCGGCCGCGATCAGCCGGCGCGATGCGCCGATGTCGCGCCCCTGGTTCGCCGCGGCCACCGCGACGATCCTGCCGTCGTCCCCCAGCCCGAACACCGTGAACGGCCCGTTCGCCGGATCGCCGCGCACGACGATCGTGCGTTCGCTGCCGAACAACCCGAGCATCTGCAGGTTGCAGTCGTACTGATCGGACCACAACCACGGCAGCTCGGCATAGGTTTCGTCGGCACCGAGCAGGTTCGCCGCCGCGACGGCCGGCTGGTTCTCGGCCACCTGCCACGATTCGATCCGCACGTGACGCCCGAGCAACGGATTGAAGTGCATCGTCACCTCGCCCGCCGCGAAGATCGCGGAATCGACCGTACGGCAGCCCGCGTCGACGCGTATCCCGTTGTCGACATCGAGCTCCGCTGCCTGCGCGAGCTCGACATTCGGCACCACCCCGATGCCGACCACGACGAGATCGGCCGGCACGTCGCCACGATCGGTCTCGACGATCGCGCCGCCGCCCGGCGCGCGACGGATCGCGCGCGGCAGCGTCGCCATCCGGAAGACCACGCCGCGTGCGTCGTGCAGCCGATGCGCATACGCGCCGACGACTTCCGGCAACGCGCGTTGCAGCAGGCGCGGCGCCGGATCGATCACCGTCACGTCGCAACCGAGCTGGCGCGCCGCCGCCGCGACCTCGAGGCCGATGAAACCGCCCCCGAGCACCGCCACGCGGCGCCCCGGCGCGAGCTGCGCGCGCAACGCACGCGCATCGTCGACCGTGCGGACGTAATGCGGCGCGACGCCTTCGTCGATCTCCCCGCCAAACGTGCGCACCCGCGAGCCCGTCGCCAGCACGAGCCGCGCATAAGGCAGCGTCGTGCCGTCGTCGAGCCGCACGCGCAATGCGTCGCGCTCGATCGCGTCGACGCGCGTGCCGAGCCGCAGCTCGATGCGCTGCGCGTCGTACCACGCGGCATCGCGCACGAACGCACGCTGCTCACCGCCCTCGCTCAGCAGCGCATCCTTCGACAGCGCGGGCCGGTCGTACGGCAGCTCGCGTTCCGCGCCGATCATCACGATGCGCGCCGCGGCGTCGCGTTCGCGCAGCGCTTCGGCCGTGCGCCGCGCCGCATGGCCGGCGCCGACGATCACGAACGGATCAGCCGACATTGACTTCCACCTGCCCGTCGACGATCCGGATCGGATAGGTACGCACCGGCTCCGTGATCGGCGCGCATTTCGGCGCGCCCGTGCGAATGTCGATCAGCCCCTGGTGCAGCGGGCATTCGACGCAGCCGTCCTCCACATAACCCTCGGACAGCCGCGCATGGCCGTGCGTGCAGAGATCGTGCATCGCGAACAGTTCGTCGCCGATCCGGAACACGGCGATCGGCTTCTGGCCGGCGACGCGCGCCGCCGGTTCGTCTTCGGAGAATTCGTCGAAAGCGCCGAGCGGATGCCACTCGGCGAGCGTTGCTTCAGTCATGACTGTTCCTTGCTTCCGTATCAGATCGGGGTCGCGAGCAGCGTCTGCACGCGCGACGTGTCGTAGATCACCCGCTTGGTCTTGTAGCGCAGCCCGTCCGGCGTGCGCACGACCGTGTCGTAGTACTTGCCGGCCTGGTACACGTTCGACTCGCCGTTGCTGCGCGTCTGCACGACGACGTAGTTGCTCTCGGTGTCGATCTCGCCGTCACGTTCCGCGACGATCGTCAGGCCCGACGTCATGTGCCGGTACGTATGCTCTTCGTAGATGTTCGCGTGCCGCAGCGACACCACGCGGTCGCGCAGCATCCGCTGGTTCGTGCAGTGGACGATCCCGACCGGCAGCCCGAGGTCGGCGTTCTCCTTCGGCACGATTTCATACGTGCAGTCCTCGGTGAACATCGTCGGCCACTCCTCGAGCCGGTTGTTGTCGAGGTGCCCGATATAGCGGTTCTGCAGCATGTAAATCTCGAACCACGTCTTCATGTCTTCCGTCAGGTTTTCCATCGTTCCGCGCTCCCGCTTCAATAGCCCATCAGCTTCTGGTAGCCGACCCAGAACTTGCGGATCAGGCTTTCGGTGATCACCGTGTCCTGCTGGTCCGGATTGCCGCGCGACATCTCGATCACCGACGTCGCGTCGCCGTCGCGCACCGTGCCGCGCTGCACGAGCTCGGTCGCCTCCGTGTCCTCCATCGAGATATAGCCGGCCGGCCCGACGAGATTCGCCTGCTTGATGCGCAGCGCGCGCAGCTCGGGCGTATCGTCCGCGTAGCCGAAGAAGTGGAAGATCAGCTCGAAGTTGTCGGGGCCCTTCGGCAGGATCTGGCGTGCGACCAGCGTGTTGTGGATCTGCTGGATCACGAGCTGCGGGAAGATCGGCTGGATATGGTTCGTGCAGTCCTCGTCGTATTCCGACACGAGATCGAGAATCGATTCGTCTTCCAGATGGAAACCTTCGTCGAACGAGCGAATGTTCTGCTGCTTGTACGCGGCCGACGTATCGTCGCTCGTCTTCGTCACCGTGATGATGCTGTGCAGCCCGTGGTTCGCATCCGGAATCGAGCGCGCCTTCATCCCGACGCGGAAGATGTTGAAGGTCGTATGGAACAGGTGCAGCATGCTCGCGTGATACGGGTCCTTCACGTTCTCCATGTACAGCTTCCAGTTCGACTTCGAATACTGGCGCGTGCAGCCGAGATACTCGATCGGCTTGTGGAAGATCCGGTCGATCCACGGGCGCATCTGCTCGCCGAGGTAGTCGGGCAGCGGCATCACGTCGTCGCTGAAGGTGGCGAACACGAGCCCGCGATAGCTGTCGACACGCAGTTTGCGCAGCCCGTGCTGCTTCGGGTCGAAGTCGGCCGGCATCCCGGACATCCCCTTCTGGCCGCGCCGGAACGGCACGCCCAGCAGGTTGCCCGCGTTGTCGAAGCTCCACTGGTGATACACGCACGTGTGCGAGCTCGCGTTGCCGCGCGACTTGCGGCACACCTGCGCGCCACGGTGCGCGCAGCGGTTCACCCACGCGGAAAGCGCGCCGTCCTCCGTGCGCGTGACGACCACCGGCGTATCGCCGACGAACGTGCTCTTGAAATCGCCTGCGTTCGGGATTTCCGCTTCCAGCGCGACGAAGTTCCACGTCGGGCCGCGAAAGATGCGTTCCTGCTCGCGCTCGTAGACGGCCTGCGAGCTGAACACCTTGTACGGCACGCGCGAGCCGTCGTCGTGCGGAAAGCTCACGTCGGACGCGTTGTCGCGCGCGGCGAACACGACGGGCGATTCTGTCTGCTCCATGTCGGACTCCTTGTGGTTCCGTTTCATTAACAAGATGGAGTCCATTTTTGAAAGGCTAATATTCGCCGTCTATCCGGAAAGTGCGATTGCGGCGGCGCAATATCCACTTTCGGCGGATTTCTGAGCTAGCATGACGGCACACACGACCCTGCGCACGATCGCGACCCATTCATCGGATCGAAGCGCGCGTCGCTCATACAAAGGCTGAGGCCCATGTCCCCAACGTCGTTCGAGCCGCTCGCGCTGCGCGCGCACCGGCTGTTCGAATCCCGCGATCTCGACGAGACGCGCGAGCGGATCTCGCGCGTGATGCAGCCGCATGCGCTGCTGCCGACCGGCCGCACGCACGGCGCGTCGCACATGGATTTCGTCAGGCTCGGCGGGCTCGGGATCGGCACGATCGCATTCGGCGACGCGATGCGCGTGCAGGTCGATGCGGTCGACGGCTACTACCTGCTGATGTTCTGCCTGTCCGGCCAGGCCGAGGTGCGCGCGATGGGGCGGCAGCTCGGCGTCGACGGCCAGACCGGCGTGCTGTGCGCGCCCGGCGAGCGCTTCGACGCGGTGCTGTCGGCCGATTGCGAGCAGTTCGTGCTGCGCATCGACGCGGCGACGGTCGGCTCGCTGACGGGCGACCCGCGCGCGACGCTCGACCCGGTGCTGCACGTCAGCGACGCCGCGCTCGCCGCGTGGCGCCAGCAACTGATGCTCGTCGCACGCTCGCCCGAGCTGCTCGAGCGCGCGAACGCGAACCCGCGCGTCGCGTCGCAGCTCGAGCACCTGCTGATCGACCTGCTGATCGAAGGCCACCCGCCGTCCGTGCTGCACGCCTCGCACCGCGACCCGGCGCCGGGCTTCGTGCGGCGCGCACAGGAGTTCGTGAACGCGCACTACGCGCAACCGCTGCAACTCGCCGATATCGTCCAGGCCGCCAACGTGCCGGAACGGACGCTGCGCGACGCGTTCCTGCAGTTCCGGGGAATGAGCCCGATGCAGTACCTGCGTGCGACGCGGCTCGACCATGCGCGCGAGTTGCTGCGCGGCGCGGCGTCCGACCGGCGGATCGCCGATGTCGCGCTCGATTGCGGGTTTACACACCTTGGCCGGTTCGCGATCGCGTATCGGGAAAAGTTTGGCGAATCGCCGTCGGAAACGCTCGACGTGAAGCGATAGCGGCGCGTTCGCTGGCGCGGCCGGTGGCTTGTAGCTTGTAGCTTTTGGCTTATGGCTTATGGCTTATGGCTTATGGCTTATGACCTGCGACCCGCAAAGCCGGCGCGGCACTTGCATCGACGCGCGTGACATTACGACACCCCCTCCGCATCCACCTGCGCCCGCCGAAACAGACCGTTAGTTGCAATGCCTGAAAGCGACGACGCCCGTCAGGCCGACGCCCCGATCATCTCCCGCGCAATCGCGCAGAACGCGGCCGTGGCGGCGCTTTCGCCGTGCAGCCGGCGGCTCATGATGATCGGCGACGTCGCGGCCGGCTCCGGCAACCGCCGGTAAACCACGCCCTTCACGCGCACGCCCTCCACGCTCTCCGGCACCAGCGACACGCCGACCTGCGCGGCCACGAGCCCGAGCGCCGTCTGCAGCTCGCGCACCTCGTGCACGGCCGCCGGCACCAGCGCGCCGTCGCGCAGCGCCGACAGCTGCTGATCGGCAAAGCTCGGCCGCGGCGTGCTCGGATAGACGATCAGCGTCTCGTTCGCGATATCCGCGAGCGCGAGCGGCCGATCGGGGTCGGCGAGCGGATGCCCGACCGGCAGCGCGGCGATCAGCTTTTCCTCGATCAGCGCCTCGCGCACCAGCTGATCGTCGTCGAACCGCAGGCGGCCGAACCCGACGTCGATCCGCCCGCCCTTCAGCGCGCCGAGCTGCTCCAGCGTGAACATTTCGATCAGCGACAGTTCGACGTCCGGCTGCGCCTCCCGAAACGCGCGGATCACGTCCGGCAGCGCGCCGTACAGCGTCGACGGCACGAAGCCGATCACGATCCGCTCCGACAGCTGCGCGAGCCGCCGCGTCAGCGGGCCGAGCTCGTCGGCCTGGTCGACGAGGCGTTTCGCCTGCGCATAGAACACGCGCCCCGCATCCGTCAGTTTCAGCGGCCGCGCGCCGCGCTCGAACAGCGGCAGCCCGATCTCGTCCTCGATCGCCTGGAGCTGGCGGCTCAGCGGCGGCTGCGTCATGTGCAACCGCTCGGCCGCCCGCGTGATGTTCATTTCCTCGGCGACGGCGATGAAGTAGCGGAGCTGGCGCAATTCCATTTCATGCCTCAAAGGTATGGAAGTAGTCGGAAAGAGTGTTGGACGACGCGGGGCGGGAATTCCTACCATGTGCACCAACAGGAGGAATCGCATGATAGCAACTGCCGCCACCATCGAACGCATCGAGACTTTGCTGGTCGACGTGCCGACGATCCGGCCCCACAAATTGTCGGTCGCCACGATGAATTGCCAGACCCTCGTGCTGGTTCGTGTTCGATGCACGGACGGTATCGAAGGCGTCGGCGAGGCGACGACCATCGGCGGCCTCGCCTACGGCGAGGAGAGCCCCGAAAGCATCAAGGTCAACATCGACACCTACTTCGCGCCGCTGCTGCAGGGCATGGACGCGACCCGCCCGGGCGCCGCGATGGCGCGCGCCCGCAAGCTGTTCCAGGGCAACCGCTTCGCGAAGTGCGCGATCGAGACCGCGCTGTTCGACGCGCAGGCGCGCCGCCTCGGCGTGCCGCTGTCGGAACTGTTCGGCGGCCGCCGGGCCGACGCGGTGGACGTCGCCTGGACGCTCGCGAGCGGCGACACGCAGCGCGACATCGCGGAAGCCGAAGCGATGCTCGACGCGCGCCGCCATCGTGCGTTCAAGCTGAAGATCGGCTCGAACGCGGTCGCCAGCGACGTCGCACACGTCGTCGCGATCAAGCGCGCGCTCGGCGAGCGCGGCGACGTGCGGGTCGACGTGAACCAGGCATGGAGCGAAACCGACGCGATCTGGGCCGGCGCACGGCTCGCGGAAGCGGGCGTGAGCCTCGTCGAGCAGCCGATCGCCGCGACCAACCGCGCGGGGCTGAAACGCCTCACGCAACTCGCGCAGGTGCCGATCATGGCCGACGAGGCGCTGCACGGCCCCGTCGATGCGTTCGCGCTCGCGCAGGATCGCGCGGCCGACGTGTTCGCGGTGAAGATCGCGCAATCGGGCGGCCTGCAAGGCGCGGCGAGCGTCGCGTCGATCGCGGCGGCGGCCGGCATCGAACTGTACGGCGGCACGATGCTCGAGGGCGCGGCCGGCACGATGGCGTCCGCGCAACTGTTCAGCACGTTCGACTCGCTGAAATGGGGCACCGAGCTGTTCGGCCCACTGCTGCTCACCGAGGAAATCCTCGTCGAGCCGCTGCGTTACGAGGATTTCAAGCTGCACCTGCCGGCAACGCCCGGCCTCGGCATCACCTTCGACTGGGCCCGCATCGAACGCATGAAGCGCGACGCCCGCTGACCCCACACGACAACCGAAACCGGAGACACACATGGACAAGCAAGCCATCGACGCCCTGCTGAAAACGTTCGACGACGCCGCGGAGAAGCCCGGCAACCCGCGCGTGCGCGCGATCGTCAACCGGATCGTGAAGGACATCTGCTACACGATCGAGGATTTCGACGTGCAGCCGAGCGAATTCTGGACGGCACTCAACTACCTGAACGAAGCCGGCCGCGAATTCGGGCTGATCGCCGCGGGCCTTGGCCTCGAGCGCTTCCTCGACGTGCGGATGGACGAGGCCGAAGCAAAGGCCGGCATCGAGGGCGGCACGCCGCGCACAATCGAGGGGCCGCTGTACGTTGCCGGCGCGCCGGAATCGGTCGGCCATGCGCGCCTCGACGACGGCACCGATCCGGGCCAGACGCTCGTGATGCGCGGCCAGGTGCTCGGCAAGGACGGCGCGCCGATCGCGAACGCGCTCGTCGAAGTGTGGCATGCGAACCATCTCGGCAACTACTCGTACTTCGATCAATCGCAGCCCGCGTTCAACCTGCGCCGTTCGATCCGCACCGACGCGGAAGGCCGCTACAGTTTCCGCAGCGTGCTGCCGGTCGGCTACAGCGTGCCGCCGGGCAGCAAGACCGAGCAGTTGCTCGACCAGCTCGGCCGCCATGGCCATCGTCCCGCGCACATTCACTTCTTCGTTTCGGCGGACGGTTATCGTAAGCTGACGACGCAGATCAACATCGAAGGCGATCCGCACATCTGGGACGACTTCGCATTCGCGACCCGCGAAGGGCTGATCCCGAAGATCAAGCAGGCCGAAGGCGCGGAAGGCAAGCCGTACGGCGTCGACGGGCAGTTCGCGCTGATCGACTTCGATTTCTCGCTGCTCAAGGAAAAGCAGGACGTGCCGGCAAGCGAAGTCGAGCGAGCCCGCGCGCAGGCGTGAGCGGCCTTCCCGTTCGACGAATCGACAACGCAAGGAGTGCAGGATGCTGTTTCATGTGGAAATGACCGTCCGTCTGCCGACGGACATGGATCCGGTCAAGGCGGCCACGCTGAAGGCGGAAGAAAAGGCGATGTGCCAGCGGCTGATGAACGAAGGTATCTGGCGTCATCTGTGGCGGATCGCCGGGCAGTATGCGAACGTCAGCATCTTCGACGTCGAAAGCGTGCAGCAACTGCATGACCTGCTGAGCCAGTTGCCGCTGTTCCCGTATATGGAGATGGAAGTGCGCGCGCTGTGCCGGCATCCGTCTTCGGTGCGGGAAGACGATCGGTAAGCAGGCGATCGAGTTCCGGCAAGACGGGCGGCCCGCAATTGCATCGCGGGCCGCCCGTTTCTTTTTCGTCATCCGCCGGGGTGGAGCGGGTTGCCACGCGGCCGGCTTCCGCTCATCCGTCGCGCCGATCTCCGGAAACGGCTCGATTCGCGCGCTGGTGTCGATATGCCCGCGCGCCGCTTTCCCGAACGGGCCCGCCATGCGTCATCACTACGCGTGCGCCAGATGCGCGGCAAACCCCACCGTCCCCGGCACGATCTCCTCCTTCAGCGTCAACGCAGGAATCTCGTAATCGCCCGCGTTCTGTCGCCGGAACGGAATCGGCGGCGCGGTCCACAACGCATCGAGACGCTTGCCGAGCGCCGCACGCGTTTCGTCGAAGCGTGCGTCGTTCATCTTGCCCGTCCGGTAGATCACGAACGGCGGCAGCACGTCGAACCCCGGGTAATACAGGATCCCGTGCTGGATCGGGAACAGCACGTCGTCGATTGGCCCGTTGATGCCGCGCGGGCTGTAGTGCGATTCCCACCCGCCTGCCGTGACGATCAGCATCGCCCGCTTGCCGGCCAGCGACCCCTCGCCGTAGCGGTTGCCCCAGCGCGTCTCCGAATGCTCGCCGACGCCATACGCAAAACCATACGCATACACACGCTCGACCCAGCCCTTCATGATTGCCGGCATCGAGAACCACCACAACGGAAACTGCAGGATCACCGCGTCGGCCCACTTCAGCTTCTCCTGCTCGCGCGCGATATCTTCACTTTGCGTGCCGGCCGCGAATGCGTGCTTGGAGTCGAGCGACGGATCGAACCGCGCGTCGGGCGCGCGACCGGTCACGTCGTTCGCGTCGAACGCCGCCTTCCAGTTCATCGCATACAGATCCGTCACCTGCACCGCGTGGCCGGCCGCTTCGAGATGCTCGACGGCAAAGTCGCGCAGCGCGCCGTTCAGCGAACGCGGTTCGGGATGGGCATAAACGATCAGCACATTCATGTTCGTCACTCCTTTGATTGAACGACTACAGGATGCCGCCGCCAAAGGTATATTTGAAATGAATTCCTGATATTCCAGGTATAGCCATGAATAATCTCAGACGACTCGACCTGAACCTGCTCGTCACGCTGGACGTGCTGCTCGCCGAGCACAACGTCACGCGTGCGGCCGAGAAGCTGAACATGTCGCAGCCGTCGGTGAGCGTGCAGCTGCAGAAACTGCGCGACCTGTTCGGCGACCCGCTGCTGTTGCCGGGGCCGCGCGGGATGCGGCCGACCGCGCGCGCGGAAACGCTGCGCGAGCCGTTGCGCGATGCGCTCGAAGCCGTCGAACGCGCGGTGGTTCCGGCCACCCCGTTCGATCCGGCGACCGCGACGAACACGTGGCGCGTGGCCGCGACCGACTACGGCGAATCGACGATCGTGCTGCCCGCGCTGCACACGCTGCGCTCGGCCGCTCCCGGTACGCGGCTCGCCGTCGTCGAACTCGCGCCGCCGCGCATCGAGCAGGATGCCGAACGAAACGGCATCGACCTCGCCTTTCATACGACAGAAGGGTCGCCGGCCGGCATGCGGCGCCTGCCGCTGTTCGTCGAGCGTTATGTGCTCATCGGCCGCGCCGGGCATCCGAAGCTGAAGCGGCGCCCCACGCTCGCGCAGTTCGGCACGCTCGAACACGTGATCGTGTCGCCCGATGGCGGCGGCTTCTTCGGCGTGACGGACGAAGCGCTCGCGAAGGTCGGTGCCGTGCGGCGCGTCGTGCTGTCCGTGCCGCACTTCCTGTTCGTGATGTCGGCGGTCGCGAGCACCGATCTCGTCGCGATGCTGCCCGAGCGGCTGGTGCGCGACGTGCCTGCGCTGCGTGTGGTGGACGCACCCGTCGAGGTGCCCGGCTATGAAATGTCGATGCTGTGGCACGAGCGCGTGCATCGCGATCCGGCGCATCGGTGGCTGCGGGAGACCATCGCGGCGGCGGTCTGACACGGCCCGGTTGCCGGGCGGCTGCCATCTGCTGTCATCGGGGGCTTGAAAGTGCGCCGATCACTGTATATATTTACAGTGTTTTCTGCGTCATTTGACCCGAATTCCGTCCCCCGAGACGGTCTTTAGTGAGGCGACCATGTTCCAGTCATCCGCATTCGATCCCGAGCAACCCGGCTTCAATCCCGTCCACTTCGAGCGCGCCGCGCGGCAGGCGGTCGTCGATCTTCAGCGTGTCGTCGGCGGCCCCGCGCAGCGGGCGCTCGGCTTGCGGCGCCGCAGCCATCCGGCCGCCGTCCGCACGATGAGCTGGCAGGCGCTGCTGAATGTCGAGGAGCTGGCGTTCTCGAACTCCGGCTTCCTGAACCGCAACGATCCGACGGTCGTCGACGCCTTCATCCGGCTGCGCGACAGCCGGTTGGTCGCCGCGGACGTCGAGGAAGCCGTCGACTGGAAGCGCGACGACGACGATTTGCCCGCCGTTTATCTGATCGTCAAGGCGATGCTCGAAGCGGAAGAGCGCGAGACCCAACACGCCGAGATGGAGTGACGGCGGCGACGCGCGGCCGCACCGTTACAGCCGCGCCGCGAGGCGCGCACCCTGATCGATCGCGCGCTTCGCGTCGAGTTCGGCGGCCAGTTCCGCGCCGCCGATCAGGTGCACCGAGCGCCCAGCGGCCTGCAACGGCGCGAGCAACGCGCGCTGCGGCTCCTGCCCCGTGCAGAGCACGATCGTGTCGGCTTCGATCAGTTCGTGATCGGTGCGCTCCTCGCCGTACGACACGTGCAGCCCGCGCGCATCGATCAATTCGTAGTTCACGCCGCCGATCATCTTCACCTGCTTCATCTTCAGCGTCGCGCGGTGAATCCAGCCGGTCGTCTTGCCGAGCCCCTTGCCGAGCGGCGCGGCCTTGCGCTGCAGCAGCGTCACTTCACGCGCGGGCGGCGTGACCTGCGCACGCGTCACGCCGCCACGCGTCGCGGCCGGGTCGGTCACGCCCCACTCGGCCTTCCACTCGTCCAGATCGAGCGCCGGTGATTCGCCGTCCTGTACCAGATACTCGGCGACATCGAAGCCGATCCCGCCCGCGCCGACCACCGCGACACGCCGTCCGACCGGCTGCCTGCCCGCGAGCACGTCGATGTAGCTGAGCACGTTCGGCCCGTCCTGCCCCGGAATCTTCGGGTCGCGAGGCGCGACGCCCGTTGCGAGCACGATTTCGTCGTAGCCGCCTGCGATCAGGTCGCTTGCGTCGACGCGGCGGTTCAGGTGCAGGTTCACGCCGGTCAGCTCGACCTGGCGGCCGAAGTAGCTCAGCGCTTCGTGAAACTCCTCCTTGCCCGGAATCCGCTTGGCCATGTTGAACTGGCCGCCGATCTCGGCCGCGCCGTCGAACAGGTCGACCCGATGGCCGCGCTGCGCGAGCACGGTCGAGCACGCGAGCCCGGCCGGCCCCGCGCCCACCACCGCGATGCGCTTCGGCTGCGATGCGGGCGTGTATTTCAGCTCCGTCTCGTGGCACGCGCGCGGATTCAGCAGGCACGACGCAATCTTGTTCTTGAACGCGTGATCGAGACACGCCTGGTTGCAGCCGATACAGGTGTTGATCTCGTCGGCACGGCCCTGTGCGGCCTTGACCACGAACTCGGCATCCGCGAGCAGCGGGCGGGCCATCGACACCATGTCCGCGCAGCCGTCCGCGAGGATCTGCTCGGCCACTTCGGGGCGATTGATCCGGTTGGTGGTCACGAGCGGAATGCCGACCTCGCCTTTCATCTTCTTCGTCACCCACGCGAACGCGCCGCGCGGCACCGACGTCGCGATCGTCGGCACGCGCGCCTCGTGCCAGCCGATCCCCGTGTTGATGATCGTCGCGCCCGCGCGCTCGACGGCCTTCGCGAGCTGCACGGTTTCGCTCCAGTCGCTGCCGTCCGGAATCAGGTCGAGCATCGACAGCCGGTAGATCAGGATGAAATCGCGGCCGACCGCTTCGCGCGTGCGTTCGATGATCTCGAGCGGCAGCCGGATGCGGTTCTCGTACGACCCGCCCCACTGGTCGGTGCGCTTGTTCGTATGCATCGAGATGAACTGGTTGATCAGGTAGCCTTCGGAGCCCATGATCTCGACGCCGTCGTAACCGGCTTCACGCGCGAGCTTCGCGCAACGGACGAACGCGCGGATCTGCCGCTCGACCCCGCGCGCGCTCAGCTCGTGCGGCGCGAACGGCGAAATCGGCGACTTGATCTTCGACGGCGCGACCGCGAACGGGTGATAACCGTAGCGGCCCGTATGGAGGATCTGCAGCGCGATCTTGCCGTCCTCCGCATGCACGGCCTCCGTGATCTCGCGATGGCGCCGCGCGGCGGCCGACGTCATCAGCGTGCCGCCGAACGGCTTGGTCCAGCCGGCCACGTTCGGCGCGAAGCCGCCCGTCACGATCAGGCCCACGCCGCCGCGCGCGCGTTCGGCGAAATATTCGGCGAGCCGCGGCAGCGTCTTGCGGCTGTCCTCGAGGCCCGTGTGCATCGAGCCCATCAAGACGCGGTTCTTCAGCGTCGTGAAACCGAGATCGAGCGGCGCGAGCAGGTGGGGAAAGGGTGTCGTCATGATGATCGTGCCAGTAAGCGATGCGTGACATCGTAGGCGCGCGCCGCCTTGAACGTGAGGGGGCAAACAGCCATAATGCTTGTCATTTCCGGCCAAAACGACATGACTTCCCCTCTCGCCAAGGACCGCCTCGGGCTGCGCCGGCCGACGATTCCGGTCGCCTACACGCGCCTGCTGCTGCAGGCGCTGGCCGCGCGCGGTGTCGACCTGGCCGCCGTGCGCGCCGGCACGGGCCTGCGCGATGCGGTGCTGGCCGAACCGGACGCGCGTGTCGCGCCGTCGCAATGGGGGCGGCTCGTGCTCAATGCGATCGAGATCGGCGGCGATCCGGGCATCGGGCTCGCGTTCGGGCTGCTGCTGAAGCCGACCGTGCACGGCTTTCTCGGCTACGCGACCCTGACCGCGCGGGACATCCGCGACGCGCTATCCGTCACGCAGCGTTACTTCCGGATGCGCAACCGCCAATATCGCCTGACCTATGCAGAAGACGAACGCGGCGCGACGCTCGAACTGCACGGCGTTCAGGCGAGCCCCGTGTTGCAGCATCACGTGATGTTCGAGTTCGTGCTGACCGGGCTCGCGCAGAACATCTCGCAATGGGCAGGGCGCGCGTCGCCGCCGATCGCGCTGCAATTCACGTGGCCGGAGCCGCCCTATTTCGCACGCTATCGCGACCAGTTGCCGCCGGTCGAATTCGGCTGCGCGGCCAACGCGCTGTGGATCGCGCGCGACGTGCTCGACTGGCCGCTGCCGCTCGCCGACGAAGTCGCGCATCGGCAGGCGCTCGTGCAGGTGGAGCGTGAGTATGCGCAGGTGCGCCAGGAGGAAGGCGATCTGGTCGAACGCGTGCGTGCGGAGCTGGCACGCGGGGCCGGCGATTACCCGGGGCCGGAGACGCTCGCCGATGCACTGCTGGTGTCGACCCGCACGCTGCGGCGCCGGCTCGAGGAAGGCGGGTCGGGCTATCGGCAGTTGCTCGACGAAGCGCGGTTTCGCGACGCGAAGCAGTTGCTCGCCGCGTCGGATCTCGACCTGAAGACGATTGCCGAGCGGCTGCAATTCACCGACCCGGCGAATTTCACGCGCGCCTTCAGGCGCTGGGCCGGGCAGACGCCGAGCGCCTATCGGGAGGCGGCTGCGGGTACGGCACGCGACTGATACTGGGCCGCGACCGGCACGAGGTGCCGGCCCGTGATTTCATCGGTATGATCAATCCCACGCCCAAGCGGCGCCGACCGGCGCACTCTCCCGCCCCATGCCCAAGCACACCACGCTGATCGAGTCGACGATCGACCGTATCGATACGAACCTCGTCCGGATCAAGGCCGACAGCAGTAAGGTGCCGCTTTATCGCCTGACGATGCGGAACGCCTGCTACTTCATCGCCGCCGACGATTTCGACGCGGAGGCATTCAAGCAGATCGATCGATTGAAGCCCGGGATGGCCGTGCGCGCGTGCATCTTCGACGATCGCGGCCGTCACCGGATCGCGTGGCTCAGAAGCAGCGACCTGGCGATCGCACCCTACGATGCGCTCGGACAAAGGGACAGCAACCTGACGCTGCTCACATGGGCGTCGATCGTTTTCGTGCTGAGCCTGCTGATCGGTGCCGCCGTGTTCAGATCGGGCTGGGCGTTCGTCGGCGTCCTGGCCTTGCTCGCGAGCATCATCAGCCTGCTGGGTATCCTGCTCGCGATCGCGGGGCTGTCCGATCTGGTGTTCCGGCCTCAGCGTCGCGAGGCGCAGGAAAAGTGGCAGTACGAACCCGCCGGGTTCACGACGGAACGGAGCAACGGATGACCGGCCGCACCATGCAAGTCGCATCCGGCCGCGTGACGTCCGTCAGCCAGAAGACGATCACTACGCAGGTCTGGAGCAACAATCTCGGCTGGACGACGCAAGGCATCGAGGAGATCGCGCTGCAGCTCGACACGTTCGACGCGCCGCTCACGCTCGTGACCGGCGCCACGCGCAGCCTGTTCATCGTCGCGGGCGATCGGCTGGAGGTGGCGTACGCCGAAGGCCCGGATCGCCCGGCCATCTACGGCATCCGCAACGCGACCGACGCCTCGGTGTATCTGGTTCGACCCGCGAAAGTCGCCGGGGCCCGCATCGATGTGTTCGCGACGCTATTCCTGCTGGTCGTCTTCGTCTTCATTCTCGGCATCATGTCCGCGGTGTCGCGCAGCCTCGACGGGATGCTCGACACGTTCGCGTGGTTCGCCGGGGGCGCGATCGGGTTCTTCCTGCTGAGTACGATCCTGCGCACCGTGTTCGGCGTGATCGTGTGGCCCGAGATCCGGCGGCTCAGGCAGCCCGGCGGCAAGCGCGAGATGAACGCCGCAAGGCAGGCGCTGTCGCTCGCGAACGACGATACGCCGAACATCCGTTTTCTCTGACTTCTCCGACGCGATACGCACGCGACGCGTCAGCAGCCGACGACGATCCGCGCGCCGCCGTCACCCTCGCCCGCCTCGATCCGCACCTCGCCCTGGGCGGCGACGATCGCGTCGTACACGTCGTCGCTCACGCACACCACCGGCACCGCGATCGCATACAGCTCGGCCGCCACGATCGCGCCGATCGAGATGATCAGGTCGCGCTCCTTCAGCACGATCCCGACCGGCCCCGTGCCGTTGCGCACGGCTTCCGCGAGCACGCTGCTGCTCGAACTCGAGCCCTTCGCGTGCGGCATCACCATCACCTTGCCGGCGAGGCTCGCACCGGCCTGCGGATGCCCGCGATCGACGATCTTTCCCGCGCCCGAGTCGTAGCCGCCCCAGAAACTGAGCGGCTTGTCGAGCACGAACGCGCGTGCACATGCGCTGCCCGGCACGAGCGTGTCGCCCGTCAAGCCCTTGCCCGTCGCCGTCGCTTCAGTCATCGAATCGCACCTTTCCTTCGAACGCCGACCGCACGCATTCGCGCATGCTGCCGTACGCGACCGTCACGCCGATGTTCGCGGGCGCATACGACGCCCATTTCCCCGAATTGGTCATCACCAGCCCCGACAGTTGCTTCATTACCGGCGTGATGTACGTGCAGGTGTCGACGACGATCTGAATGCCGCGCGCGGCGAATTTTTCCGCAAGGCCTGCCTCCTCCAGTTCCCACAAGATGAAGCGGCTCGTGTTCACGTAGAAATCGCAGGCCGGCTTGCCGTCGAACGCGTCGAGCAAGGTGCCGAGCGTGCGGAATTCGGCCAGCGAGAAATGCGGCGTGCCGAGCGCCACCGCGACGAGTGCATCGCCGGCCGCGCCGTGGTTCAGCGTGCGGCGAATCTCGTCGAGGTCGGCCATCGCGACATCGACCGTGCGTTGCGCCGCCTGCCCGTGCAACGCCGCGTCGAGCGTCGGTGCCTCGGGTGTGATGCCCACCGCATGGAACAGCGCGACGGCGCCGCTCGATGCGGCCGCCGCGCCCAGCGCCTTGAGTTCGTCTTCGGTGGTATCCGCCGGCAGCCCGACGATCGCCGGCACGACCGCGCCCGCGATCCTGCCGATCAGCAGACCGAGCGCGGCGAAATAAATGTCGCGCGACGGCAGGCGGCTGAAGTCCGGCGCGTTGAACACGATCCGCGCGGCGCGGTTGGCTTCGACGTGCAGCCCCGCATACGGCGCGCGCCCGGTGATCGCGGCAGCCAGGTCGAGAAAATCGCCATACCGGCTCGTGCGCGCGCCGAGCACCGAGTTCGCGAACACGATCGCGTTCGATTCGGCCCACGCGATCTGCTCGCCTTTCGCGGGACGGTTCTTCAGTTGATACGGCGCGCACGTGAAGCTCGATTCGCAGCCGAGTTGCAGATGCGCGTCCATCAGGCGCTGCGCGTCGCGCTGGATCGTGCGGTCGCCGTGGTATAGCTCGGGATGGATCAGGTCGAGCGACCCGACGTTCAGCGTGGTCGGCACCGCGACCTTCGCGCCGGTCTCGACGAAATAGTCGACGAAGTCGAGGCTCGTCTGGCCGTGATACAGACAGCCGTCGATATGCGCGGACGTGATGTCGATCAGGTGCGGCGCGGACATCACCTGCGCCGTACGTGCGACGATCCGCATCGCGCGCGCGACGCCATCGCCGTCATCCCCGCGCAGCATGGCGCTGTCGCGGTCACTCAACTGCAGCATCGGTTGCTCCTCTGACGCGTGCCGGCGGCGCCGGCCCGTGAAATCCGTCAGGGGACTCTACAACTGGAAATAAAAACTGTCCAGATCCACGTTGATCCGGACAGTTTAAAAAACCAATTTCGGCCTTGCAGCGTTACCGAAGTGGGCAATGGCTCGAATTCCGCTCCAGTTTGCCGCCGATTCGTCTAGCGTTCCGCGGTCACGCTGAACAGCTCGTCGCGCAGCGCCTTCGCGCGGTCGCGTCCGAACTGCGTCTCGAATTCGTCCTGCGCGGCCTGCCACGCAACCAGCGCCCGCGCGAACGTGCGTTCGCCCGGTTTCGTGAGACTCAACGCATGCGCACGCGCATCGTGCTCGGACGCGGCCGTCGCGACGAACCCGTCGCGCTGGAGCGGCTTCAGCGCGCGCAACAGCGTCGTGCGATCCATCACGAGGCGATCGGCGAGTTCGCTCATCAGCAGGCCGGGCCTGCGCGTCAGGTTCGACATGATCGAGAACTGGGCGGGCGTGACGCCAACCGGGGCCAGATGGCGTTCGTACAGTTGCGTGACGAAGCGCGCCGCCTGACGCAGCGCGAGACAGTTGCACGCCTGGGCAATGGAGGTGTCGTTCATGCCTCGCAATTTATATGTGCATATGCATAAAGTCAATGTACACTCCGCCGTAACCAGGCCGGTGGCCGGCCCTCGTGTCAAGGAGACGGACATGGACTACATCGACAAGCTGCGGATCTTCCGGTCGGTGGTGGAGCTGCGCAGCTTCACGCGCGCAGCCGACATGCTCGGCCTCGCCCGGCCCGTCGTGTCGCGCGCGGTCGCGGATCTCGAAGCGCGCTTCGGCAGCCGGCTGCTGCACCGGACCACGCGCCAGGTGTCGCTGACCGAAACCGCCGAGCGCATCTACGAGCGCTGCGCGGCCGTGCTGGACGAGCTCGACTCGCTCGAAGCGGAAGCGCAGGCGCCGACACGCGAGCCCGAAGGCCTGTTGCGGCTCGTCGCGCACACGACGGCCGCGCTGAACCGGCTGGTGCCGCTGATCGCCGGCTTCAAGGCCGCGCACCCGAAGGTGCGCCTCGACGTGACGCTGACCGAGCGCCCGGTCGATCTCGTCGGCGAAGGCTACGACATCGGCATCGTCGTGCCGTACATGCTGACGAGCGAATCGACCGTCGTGCGGCTGATCGAGCGCATTCCGGTCGTGATCGTCGCGACGCCCGCGTATCTGCAAGCGCATGCGCGCCCCGAGACACCGGCCGACCTGGCCGATCACCCGTTCGTGCCGATCTCGCCTTCGCTGCGCCGCCCCGCCCTGTCGTTCCGCATCGACGGCGACCTGCTGACCGTGCCGTTCCGCTTCGACATCTCGTCGAACAGCCCCGTCTTCAACCGCGAAATGGTGATGCACGACTTCGGCATCGGCGTCGTCCCGAAAACGCTCGTCCAGGCCGAACTCGCGTCGGGCGCGCTCGTGCAGCTGCTGCCCGACGCCGACCTCGTCGACGCATCCGTCGAGATCAAGCTCGCGTACGCGAACCGCGCGCTGCTGCCCGCGAAGGTCAAGGCGTTCATCGACTACACGGCCGCCTACTGCGACCGCGAAGGCTGGATCGTTCCCGCCGCGGCCTGACCGGGCGCACGAACGCGCCTCGTTGCAGCCGATTGGTACAGCCACGACACCAATCTGATCCCGCCCCGCCCATCGCTTCACGCGATCCCGCGCCCTAACATGTGCACATGCACAAGACCACGCTCACCGACGACGATTGCTTTGCGGTCCGGCAAGCCGCCCGGCGAATCTCGCAGTTCTACGAGCGCTATCTGTCGCGCGCGGGCGTCACGCCATCGCAATACAGCATTCTCGCGCTGCTGCGCGACCAGCCCGGCCTGACGATGGCGACCTTGTCGAGCATGCTGGTGATCGAACGCACTGCGCTGCTGCGCGCGCTCAAGCCGCTCGTCGGCGCGGCGCTGGTGGCGGGCCGGATCGAGCCGCCGTGCCGCGGCCAGACGTTCGCGCTCACCGCGCACGGCGAAACCAAGGTCGCCGATGCGCACGTGCACTGGCTCGCCGCGCAGGAAGCATTCGAGCGGTGTTTCGGGTCGGCGCAGGCGGCCCGCCTCAGAGACGAATTGTTCCGGATCACGCACAACCTGCCGGAACGCTGATTGACGACTTCCCCGACGGACGGCACGCCGTCTTTCGTTTTGATACGTGCATATACATAGGTGAATCGATGGAAACGACCCAAGCCGCTGCCGCGTCACGCGAAGCAGCCACAACCGACCAACCCGCGAAGCAACAGCGCCGCGTGCCGTGGATGCGCATCGCGGTGGGTGCCGTCGTCGTCGTCGTGGCCGCCGCCGCGCTCGACTGGCTGTTCGTGCTGCGCTTCCAGGAAAGCACCGACGATGCCTATGTCGGCGGCGACGTGACGGTGCTCGCACCGAAGGTCAACGGCTTCGTCGACAAGATCCTCGTGACCGACAACCAGCGCGTGAAGGCCGGCGACGTGCTCGTGCAGCTCGATGCGCGCGACTACGACGCGAAGCTCGCGCAGGCCAGCGCCGAAGTCGACAGCGCGCGCTCCGCCGTGACCGAACTCGAGGCGAAGCAGCAACTGCAATATGCGGTGATCGGACAGCACGCAGCGGACAAGAACGCTTCGTCGGCCGAGCTGACGCGCGCCGCATCGGATCGTGTGCGCTATCGCGAGCTCGTGAAATCCGACGCGGTGTCGAACCAGATCGTCGAACGCGCGGACGCCGATTACTCGAAGGCCGGCGCAGCCGTCGAACGCAGCGACGCCGCGCTGCTCGCGTCGAAGCGGCAGCTCGACGTGCTCGGCGCGCAGCTCGCCGACGCGCGGGCGCGCGTGAACACCGCGCTCGCCGCACAGCGCGTCGCCGCGCTCAACGTCGAATACACGACGATCCGCTCGCCGGTCGACGGTTACGTCGGCAATCGCACGGGCCGCGTCGGGATGCTCGCGAACGTCGGCGTGCCGCTGCTGACGATCGTGCCGGCTTCCGGACTGTGGATCGACGCGAACTTCAAGGAAGACCAGCTGCGCAAGATGCACGCGGGCGATCGCGTCGACGTGTCGCTCGATGCGTCGAGCACGCGCCTGCACGGCCGCGTCGACAGCCTCGCGCCCGCGACCGGCGCGACCTTCAGCGTGCTGCCGCCCGAGAACGCGACCGGCAACTTCACGAAGATCGTCCAGCGCGTGCCCGTGCGCGTGCATCTCGATCCGCAGCCGGGCCTCGAGCACGTGCTGCGCCCCGGCCTGTCCGCGGTCGTGACCGTGCATACCAGCCGCGCGAGCTGAACGGGAGACGACGATGACCACCGCGTTTTCCGGCGACCCGGCGTCGCAACCGACGAAGCAGCGCGTCTTCGCCTTCGCGCTGATGTGCGTCGGCTTCTTCATGGCGACGCTCGACATCCAGATCGTCGCGTCGTCGCTGCGCGACATCGGCGGCGGCCTGTCCGCCAGCCAGGACGAATTGTCGTGGGTGCAGACGGCCTACCTGATCGCCGAGATCATCGTGATCCCGATGTCGGGCTGGCTGTCGAAGGTGATGTCGACGCGCTGGCTGTTCGTCGCGTCGGCCGTCGGCTTCACGATCACGAGCATGCTGTGCGGGCTCGCGTGGGACATCAACTCGATGATCCTGTTTCGCGGGCTGCAGGGCGCGCTCGGCGCCGCGATGATCCCGACCGTGTTCACCACCGCATTCGTGCTGTTCCCGGGCAGGCAGCGGCTGATCGCGTCGACGACCATCGGCGCGCTCGCGTCGCTCGCCCCGGCGATCGGCCCCGTGATCGGCGGCTGGATCACCGATCAATGGTCGTGGCACTGGCTGTTCTATCTGAACCTCGTACCGGGCATCGCGGTGGCCGCACTCGTGCCGCGCTACGTGCATATCGACGAACCCGATCTCAGCCTCATCAAGCGCGGCGACTACCTCGGCATCGTTCTGATGTCGGGTTTCCTCGGCTGCCTCGAATACGTGCTGGAGGAAGGCCCCCGCAAGAACTGGTTCGGCGACGATGCGATCGTGATCTGCGCGTGGATCTCCGGCATCTGCGGCTTCCTGTTCCTCGTGCACGCGCTGACCGCCAAAGATCCGATCGTCGACCTGCGCGCGCTCGCCGTGCGCAACTTCGGGATCGGCAGCCTGCTGTCGTTCGTGACCGGCATCGGGATCTTCGTGACCGTGTTCCTGACGCCGCTGTTTCTCGCGCAGGTGCGCGCGTTCAGCTCGCTGCAGATCGGCATCGCGCTGCTGTCGGTCGGTGCGTTCCAGTTGATCGCGCTCTGCGCGTATGCGTTCGCCGCGCGCTTCTTCAGCCTGCGTGCGTTGCTCGTGTTCGGGTTGATCTGTTTCGGACTCGGCTGCTACCTGTACACGCCGATCACGCACGACTGGGGCTGGCGCGAGTTGCTGCTGCCGCAGGCGCTGCGCGGCATCGGCCAGCAGTTCAGCGTGCCGCCGATCGTGACGATGGCGCTCGGCTCGCTGCCGCAGTCGCGGCTGAAATCGGCGAGCGGCCTGTTCAACCTGATGCGCAATCTCGGCGGCGCGATCGGCATCGCGGTGAGCGCGACGATGCTCAACGACCGGCTGAATTTTCACTACCTGCGGCTGAACGAGCACGTGAGCGCCGGCGAACCGCAGATCGCGTCGCTGCTCGATCGACAAACCGCGTACTGGGGCTCCGTCGCAGGCAATACGCTGAATACCGCTCAGGCCGGGCTCGCGAACCTGCATCGGCTGATCTATCGAGAGGCGCTGACGCTCACTTATGCGGATGCGTATTACGTGCTGTCGCTGTGTTTCGTCGTCGCGCTGTTTGCCGTCGTGTTTTCCAAACCCATTACGTTGAACGCGCCGCCGCCGGACGCGCACTGAGGCCAGGGTCATCATCATGAAAAAGCTACTCGTCGCGCTGGCTGTCAGCGCATTCGCCGCCGGGTGCGCGGTGCAGCCCGCGCAGCATCCGGCGCTGTCCGAATCCGTCCAGACGCTCGCCCCCGCCGCATGGGATACCGACGTGCCGCGCGCGGACATCGACGCCGCCGCCTGGTGGGCGCAATTCCACGACCCCGTGCTCGACCGGCTGATCGCGGCCGTGCTCGACGGCAACCTCGATCTGCAGGCCGCCGCCGAACGCGTGAAGCAGGCACAGGCGCTGACCGTGCAGAAGCGCGCGGTGCTGCTGCCCGAACTCGACGCGACCGCGCACGCGGCCGACGCACGCCAGAACACGCCACCGCCGCTCGGCTACGTGCGGCAGGCCGGCGCGGGGCTCGCGCTGAGCTGGTCGCCCGACGTATTCGGCGGCGAACGGCTCGACCTGCTCGCCGCGCAGGCGGAACTCGTCGGCCAGAAGCATGCGGAAGATGCGATGCGGCTCGCGCTCGCAGCGGATGCGGCGTCCGCGTATGTCGATCTGCGCTGGGCACAGCAGGAACTGAAGATCCTTCAGGACAACGCGAAGATCCGGCAGCATGCGCTCGAACTCACGCGCAAGCGACAGGCGTTCGGGCTGTCGACGGAACTCGACGTCACGCGTGCGCAGAACCAGCTCGACGCGCTCGAAGCGCGGATTCCGCCGACGCAGGCGCAGATCTCGCATCAGCTCAATCTCATTGCCGTGTATTCGGGGCGCACGCCGGAATCGGTCGATCGGCTCGTGCTCGCGCAGGCCGGCGACATTCCCGCGCCGCCGGCTGGCGCGCCCGGTACGTTGCCTTCGCAGGCGTTGCTGCGGCGGCCCGATGTGCTGACTGCGTATGCGCAGGTCGAGCGGCGGGCGGCGCAAGTCGGCGTGGCGAAGGCCGAGCGGTATCCGAAGTTTTCGTTGAACCTGACGGACGGGATTCTCGCGGCTTCCTATCTCGGGTTGCCGACGTTGACCGACAACCTGTTCAGCGCGGCGTTGAGTGCGACGAGCCCGATCTTCAATGCGGGGCGGATTACGGCCGATATCTCGCGGAGCGAAAGCCGGATGCGCGAGTCGGAACTCGGGTTACGGCAGACGATGCTGCAGGCGTTGCGGGAAGTCGAGGATGCACGCGCGAATCTCGTCAGCGCCGATGAGGCGACGCGGCGGCTCGATAGTGCGCTCGCTGCGTCGGACAAGGCGCTCGGGCTGGCGAATCAGCTTTACAAGGGTGGCGCGACGGATTTTCTGGATGTGCTGTCGGCGCAGGAGGTGTATCTGCGCGATTCGGATTCGCTCAACCAGGTCAGGCGCGAGCATGCGCTGGCGGCGGTCGCGCTTTATCGGTCGCTTGGGGGCGGGTGGAGCAGGAACGACGCGACGGGTGGGCCGACGGTGGAGGCGGTGGCGAAGAACTGAACGCGATCACGATACGACGCCGGCCTCGACACTTGCCGGCGTCCCGCTCGTCAACCGCACGACCCCAGACATCTGACCGACGACAACGCGATCAGGTAAACCGCCAGCCACGCAATGCCCAGCCCCGCGATGACGGTGACGATACGCGTGATGCGCTTGTGCCAGAACCGGATCGCGGCGAACACGCCGGCAGCCAGCAGGAGCCCGATGAGGATCGGGCCGAGCACGTTCATCGCAGCGTTACCGATCCAGCGCCAGCTTCGCGCCGAGCCCCAACAGGATCGTCCCCATCACCGCATCGATCGGCTTGCGCAGTTTCGCGTAACCCGTCTGCACGCGGTTCGTCGAGAACAGCACGGCCACCGTGCAGAACCAGGTCAGCGATACGGCGACGACCACGGCCAGCGTCGCGCCATGCACCCATGCCGGCGCATGCGCGGGCAGCAGCGTGACGAACAGGCTGCCGAAGAACGCGGCGGCTTTCGGTTTGGTCAGGCCGACCAGCAGCCCTTTCCGGTATGCGTGCACGCCGCCGCGAACGATCGGCTGGCTTGCCGCTTCAGCCTGGCGTGCCGACTGGCGCAGGCCCGACAGCGTCCTGATGCCCAGGTAAATCAGGTAAGCCGCACCGGCGATGCGGATCGCCTCGTACAGCCACGCGAGCTTCGCGACGATCAGCCCGAGCCCGAAAATCGCCATCGCCGCCCACACGGCATGCGACGACGCAATGCCCAACGCGGCCAGCAAACCCGCACGGCGATTGCCGAGCGCATGGGACGAAACAGCGATCAGGTCGGGGCCGGGGCTGACGCACGCCAGCAACATCACGCCGCCGACTGCGGCGAGTTGGGGAAGATAGCTCATGGCGGTTCGGGAGGATTCAGGTGAGGAGGAATGCCGGCTAACTCTAGCACGCCGATTTTGGTTGCATGCGGGACGATCTGAAACGCGGCGCGCCGGCAGCCGGCACACGTTTTCTCATGCCGCCGCCGCACGTCTTGCACCCGCGTATTACAGCGGCGGCCGCGTCGGCGGGCTCCGCGTGGATCGATGCGGCCTGTGCGACAGATCAGCCGCCGCTGGAAAGATGATGTTCGAAGTTTTGTATGCGCCGCAGCGGTTGGTCAGACGGCGTGGGGCCAGCGGTAGCCGATCACTTCGTTCAACGGGTACGCGAGTTCGCGCACCTCTTCCAGTTGATTGCCGCCGAACAGATGTACGTGCTCGTCGTCGTGACGCAGGTAGAAACCGACATGCCCTTTCCAGCTCGCGGGATCGTCGCGCGTCAGGATCGCGATGCAGCCGTACAAAGGGCGCTCCAGCGGCCGGCCCCATTCGAGCCACGAACGCGCGAGCGCGGAGCCCGTGCCGCGAATACCGGCGTGCGTCATGCACCAGTTGACGAACGACGAGCACCAGGAAATCTTGTCATCGTAGCCAACCAGGTTCGTCTGGTTGTTGTATTCGACGATGCGCGGATTGACGCTGCCGGGCGGATGGCGGCGGATGCCGAGTTCCGCCATCGCGACGGGCATCCAGGGCGGGGGGGCGGTGTCCGGTTTGCGCTCGGGGTTGAATGAGGTCACGTCGTTCTCGGGCAGGCGAGTGTGATGTGCGGTCAATCTTCGCACGAATGATGCGCGGCGACGAACACCTGTACGCGTGGCCTCGCGTTGAACGAGCGCGTTCAAGTGTTCACCGACCATGCTCGGCGACTGGCCAGCTTCGGAACCGGGAGAGCGTGGCGCGCCGATCGAATCGAAGCGTAACGAATCGATCGCGCGCAAGGGTTGGACGCGCGTTGTCGTGCGCGCCCGGGTGACTCGTCTGCGCGGGGTGTCGGGTACCGCGGCGTTACCGTTAACCGCGTGTGTCGATCCAGCGCCGTGCCCAGCGGGCCGAGTGCCGCAGTGCCTGCGCTTCGCTCGCGAAGTAATCGAGCGAATAGAACTGGTAGCGGCCTTCCGCGGGTGTGCTGTCGGTACGTTCGAGCACCAGGTTGGATGAAAAACTACCGTCGGGCAAACGATGCGCCGAGGGTTGGACGGCATAGCCGTTGTATTGTTGAATTCGTTTGTTTTGCATTTTTAATTTTAATCATGTTCGAGTGCGCGCATGCCGTGCGCAATATGCACGGACGCGCCGATTCAAAGCCATTGCAAGCTGAATCTGAAGCTTTCGGAAAGCGAAAGTGCGGCGTTGCTGCCGGAGGGGGGAATGAAGTGCAACGAGGCGTGTGGCGCTTGGCGAGCTGCTGAATGAACAGATGCAGCTAAGAGCAATCGCGCCAACTTCAGGAGACGAAGCTCCGTGGGGGTGTCGCTGCGACCCGGCGTCCGTCGTGGGAGGCCGGGCCCTTCAAACTTTACAGCGGCTTGATGTTGGCCGCTTGCAGACCCTTCGGGCCCTGCTTCGTTTCGAAGCTCACTTTCTGGTTTTCAGCCAGCGTCTTGAAGCCGTCGGCACGAATTTCGGAGAAGTGGGCGAACAGGTCGTCGCCGCCGTTATCCGGCGTGATGAAGCCAAAACCCTTGCTGTCGTTGAACCACTTGACGATACCGGTATCCATGAAGATTCCTTGAGAAAAAAATAGAGAGATGTGCGCTGTTGAAGAGCGCGTGAAGCGTCAAGGAGGGAGAGGACAACGAATACCGCTGTGGAGAGCGAGCAATTGATGAACAGCAATCGGACTTCTTGGACTTCGATGCGTACACTAACCGCCGGGCTGGCGCGCGTCAACTGCTAACTTGTAACTGTTTCTGCTGGCGACCCGTTTTTCGGACAAAGCGATGCGACCCTACAGGTCGCCATGACCTGACCGTGCGAACCGAACGCTCAAGCCGCGATGGGTTTTTGCATGAACACGCTCAACGGGTCGTTCGTGTAACCGCCGAACGGCCCGCGGCGCTGATACCCCGCGGATGCATATAAAGCCAGCGCCTCGTGTTGACAGGGTCCGGTTTCGAGCGTGAGCAACGTGCAACCGAGATCGATCGCACGTGACTCGAGCAGCGCCATGAGTTTTCTCGCGACACCCTGCCCGCGACCTTGCGGGCTGACGTACATCCGCTTCAGTTCGCCGAATTCGGGGTTGAGGACAACCGCGCCGCAACCGATCGCCTTGCCGTCGCTATCCCGCGCGACGGCAAACAGCACGTTGGTTCGATTCAGCGATGCGATATCCAGAGCGTGCCGGCTCTCGGGCGGGTACAGGGTGTCCTGGTACGCATCGAGATCGGCGATGAGGGCGATCACGTCGGGTTGATCGGGGGACTCGATAGCGATGGTCATGGCTGACGAAGCTGGGCACTGAAAAGGGAAATTGAATTACCCGGCGACGAAGCGGTATTCGACATCGATGGCTGCCGGATCTTCAGTCGCCGATTGTCGGCGATGCTTCCGGTGCTGTCGAACGTGTCAAAAAGCGGGCGAATCCGCTCGCCTCGCGATTCCGAGGCAATCGCATTCCGCCCTATTGAACGACCGCATCGACCATCGCCTGCGCTTCGGAAAGAAACCGCGAATAGCGCCGCTGTTTGGGCAATTGCTGCGCGAAGCAGGCTGGCCGCTGTTCCTCTGGCACGTGCTCCGCACTGCAGGCGACGATCTTCGGCAATGTGGCGTCCCGCCACAGGATATAAATCCGCGCGCCCTGCCTGATCGACACGGCCAGCGTATTCGGCCCGTCCGGCATCCCGTCCTGGCTTTCCCCGAGCAACAACGCCTTCACCACCGCATCGGCCGGCTTCCGCTTCACCGGCAATTCGGCGAACCGGAATGCCGCGGCGTCGTGGCCGAACACGTCGGTGTAAAACGTCGCGTTATCGAAAATCGACGCGACATCATCCGTCGACCTGATCCCCGCATCCGCCGTCCTGGCCCAGGCCGTCAAAAGCGGAACCGTCGTCACGATGAGGTTCACCTTGCCGTCACCCGACTTCAGGAACAGTCCATCCGGCCCGGGCGTCATCCCGTCGTCGATGGAGAGACCGTCGACGGTGCTCCCCGCCGTCGCGGAAAAGCCTCTCGCCCTGACCTTCCCGACAAGGCTGGCCAGCCGCGCATTCACCTCCAACGTGTACTTCCTGTCCAGTTCCGCCTTGTCGTCCGGTTTGGCCGCCTCGATCGCGTCGACAGCGTGCTTCCGATACGCCAGGTAGGAATCGGTCGGCGACGCAATCACCTTCGCCCCCACACCGGCGATCACCGCAACGAGCACCACTGCCCCCACCCCGATCTTCCACCTGGAAAAACGCTTCATTTTTATGGACGTCACCGAATCCCGCACCGACATGCATAACGGCTGCCGTGAACCCACGGCAGCCGTCCCTCAGAAACGCTCCATTCTAAAACGCGAATCAGCCTTTATTCATCCACCTTGAAAGCCGACACGAGCCGCGTCAGTTCCGCCGCCTGCTGTTTCAAGCTCGCCGCCGCCGCTGCGCTTTCCTCGACCAAAGCCGCATTCTGCTGCGTCATCTGATCCAAAGACTGCACCGCATCGCCGATCTGATCGATCCCGGCGCTCTGCTCCAGGCTGGCTTCGGCGATCTCGCTCATCATCGCGCTCACGCCCTGCACCTGCGACACGACATCGCTCATCACCTTCCCCGCCTCGCTGACCAGCCGCGATCCGGTATTCACCGTGCCCGCGCTGTGCTCGATCAGCGCCTTGATCTCCTTGGCCGCCTGCGCGCTGCGCTGCGCCAGATTCCGCACTTCCGACGCCACCACCGCAAACCCGCGCCCCTGCTCCCCGGCCCGCGCCGCCTCGACGGCCGCATTCAACGCGAGAATGTTCGTCTGGAACGAGATGCTGTCGATCATCACGATGATCTCGGAGATCCGCTGCGACGCGTTGCTGATCTGCTCCATCGTCGTCACGACCTCACCCACCACCTGCCCGCCGCGCGCCGCCGTATCCGACGCGCCGTTGATCATCTTCGCGGCCGTCGTGGCCGTCTCGGTGTTGTTGCGCACCACGGCCGTGATCTCTTCCATCGACGAAGCCGTCCGCTCCAGGTTGCTCGACTGCCCTTCGGTACGTTCGCTCAGATCGGCATTCCCCGACGCAATCTGCGCCGAACCCGTGGCAATCGATGCGGACGCCGCGCGAATGCTGTGCACCAGCGTCGACAGCGACGACACGAACCGGTTGAACGCATCCGACAACTGCCCGATTTCGTCCTGGCTCTCGACCGTCATCCGGCGCGTGAGGTCGCCCTGGCCGCTGGCGATCTCCGACAGCAGCGTCGCCGCGCGGCGGATCGGCGCGGCAATCGCGCGGCCCACCAGCCAGATCACGAGCAGCGCGACCGCGAGGCCCACCACCGCCGCGACCAGCGCCGCGCTGCGGATCGCGCGCGTCACCGGCCCGAGCAGTTCGGCCTGCGGCACCTCGACGACGACATACGCGTTCAGCTCCGGAATGAACGACGTCGCGATGAAACGCGCGCCGCCGTCGCCGTCGTAGCTCAGGTACGCATACGGCTTGCCGGCCAGCAGCGTCGACGACGCATCGCCGGGCAACCCCTGCTGGTCCTTCATGAAATGCTTGCCGTCGATCAGCGACGAATCGCGATGCATCATGATCGCGCCGTCGGGACGCACGAGATACGCGAACCCGGTCTCGCCGATCCGGTAGGCGGCGATCCCCTTCGCGAGCGCATCGACGGACAGGCTCATGCTGGCCGCGCCGATCGGCACGCCGTCGAGCTCGACGCGGCTGTTGATGAACATCATGTAGCCGCCGACCGTCACCTCGCGATCCATGTTCACGTCGAACGCCTTGCCGGACGACAGGAAGCCGGTCAGCCACTGATCCTTGTCGGTCACCTTCCGCTGCAGGCCGGATTCGTTGTAGTAGTTGCCGCTCTTCACGGACACCCACTGCACCGACGCGGCCTTCTGCTCGTCCTTCACGTTCTTCGCGAGCTGGATCCAGTTGCGCGTGCCGGCGTCGGGTTCGCCGTCGGCTTCCCATTGCAGCAGGAACGCGTCGCGCGCGAGAATCCGCGACGCGGCGATCGGCCCGGCCATCTGCCGCTGCACGTCGGCGCGGATGCCGTTCACGGCCGTCGGCAATTCCTCGCGGACGACACGGTCGCGCACCGCGTTGCCGATCAGACGGATGCTGAGTCCGCTCGAGATCGCGACGAACACGAGCAGGCAACTCGTCATGCTGAGAATCAGCTTGTTCTGAATGGAAAGCTTGCGCCAGAAATGCATGGGGAACCCTCGATAACCGCTCGGTCTGAGCCAGCTTGGGTTATCGGCATGCACGCGCGGAACCGCATCGCGGATTTCAGATGTTCATCATGCGAGATTCGTTATGTCGTTGTCAGGCGGGCATAACCGGCCGCCTGTCGACTCGCGATCAGCGCAGATCAGTATGCAACGAAGATCGTGACACGCCGGTTTCGCGCCCGCGAAGCCGCATCGTCGCCCGCGACGAGCGGCTGCGTATCGGCCCGCCCGATCGCTGCCAGGCGATGCGGCGCCACGCCGCGCTCGGTCAGGTAGCGCACGACGCTCCCCGCACGCGCCGACGACAGCTCCCAGTTCGATTCGTATTTCGCGTTCGCGATCGGCACGCTGTCGGTATGCCCTTCGACGAGGATGTCCCCGGTCGCGTGCTCGCTCAGCGCCTGCGCAATCTGGTTCAGCACCGGCGACGAATCAGGCAGCAAGCGCGCATCGCCGACGTTGAACAGGATCTTCGCGTCGATGCCGATCTCGACACCATGCGGCGCCTTCACGAGCGAAATCCGGCCGTTCGACTTCAACGAATCGAGCAACGCGAGCCACGGCGGCGCAGGGTCGGGCGTAGCCGCATCGGCAGCGCTCGCGGCACCACCCGCCTGCCGCGCAAGCGTCTGGTACCGCGCGTCGAGCGCGTTGTATTTCGCGAGCTGGAGCACGTACAACGCGAGGAACAGCACCATCAGCGTCGTGATGAGATCCGCGTACGAAATCAGCCAGCGGCCGGACTGCGCGCCTTCGAGCTCGTCGTCGCGATCGGCGGCGGAGGCACCGTCAGTTCGAGCAGTCATGTTGTTGGGAATCCGGGTTGATCGTCCGACACACGCGCGTCACGCAAGCGATTCCACCGCGCGCCCGCGCACGTCGCCGGTCAGGCGCGTTTCGATCGTATGCGGCGACTCCTTGCGCGATATCGCCAGGAAACCGTCGAGATACAGCTTGCGAAACCGCAGCTCGCTGTCGATCTGCGCACGCAGCTTGCCGTAAAGCGGCAGGAACACGAGGTTCGCGAACGCCAGCCCGTACAGCGTCGCGATGAACGCGACCGCGATGCCCGGCCCGAGCTGCGCCGGTTCGAGGATGTGGCTCGTCACCTGCACGAGCCCGAGCACCGACCCGAGAATGCCGAACGTCGGCGCATATCCGCCCGCCTGCTGCCACACGCGCGCGGCCGCCAGGCGGCTGCGTTCGTACGCATCGAGTTCGCGCTGCAACGCGTCCTCGAGCACGGCGGTCGACACGCCGTTCGCCAGCAGTTCGAGCCCGCGGCGCGCGAACGGATGGATGCCGCTCACGTCCATCGATTCGAACGCGAGCAGCCCGTCGAGCTTTGCGCGGTCGCCCCATTCGAGCAGGTCGGACAGGTTCTTGCGATCGACCTCGCGCGCCCGCACGAACGCGAGCCGCAACTGTTTCACCGCGTCGAAGAAGCGTGCCCAGGTGTTCTGGATCATCACTGCGCCGAGCGTGCCGCCGAGCACGATGACGAGCGCCTCGAACTGGAACAGCATCGGGAAATGCCCGCCTTCGAGCGCGAAGCCGAACACGATCGCCGCGCCGCCAAGCACCACACCGGCCAGGGTCAACAGATCCATGCGCGCCCCCTTGGTCATGCATCCGATGCCGATGCGACGGGCGCGGTGCCCGCCGCCGGCGCCTTCGCCGCGCGAACGGCATCCAGCACGCGCCGCTCGATGTCCTCGATCTCGACCGGATCGAGCTTGAGCTCGCGACGCATCACCCACGACACCTCGTTGCGCCGCGCCTCGGTCATCACGGAGAACAGCTTGTCGGCCACCGCGCGATCGTCGAGATTCGCGATCAGCTTCGCGAGATCGTAGGTGTCGAACGCGCTGATGACGTCGAACAGCGTGCGCGGGTCGATCCACACGAGATCCTCCAGCGCGCGCACGTCGCCGCCGCGGCGCGCATTGCGCCGCGAGAAATACGCGACGCCCTTCTGCTCGACGTAACTGAGCACCTTCGATTTGCGGAACGCGAACACTTCGTCGGCAATCTCGCCGTTCGACAGCTTGTTGAGCAGCATCGTCTTCTCGACGCCGATCAGCGATTCGAGATCGGCGAGCTCGATGAGCTCGAGTTCGCTGTTGATCGACAGGTCGAGATCGTGATCGGCCACCTGCTGCGCGCGATCGATCACGCGCGCGGCGTCGAACGTGACGACCTGGCGCGCATCCGACGACGCCGCATAATCGGCCGCCCCGCCGGCGTGGTCCGCCTGCGCCGCTTCGATCGTGACGAGATTGAGCTTCTCCATGCGTCGCAGCATCGCGAGCACGTGCGGCCGCGAGTGGCCGGCGATCGCGCGGCATTTGCGGATCACTTCGGCAAGCGGCACCGACGTTTCGGCCGCATGCGCCTGCATCGGCCGGCGCGTCCATGAGTCGCCGGCTTCGCGCGCGTCGGCGCCCGCCATCAGCGCCAGCACATGCGCATACGACAGCACGCCCGGCATGAAGTCGGCATGCGTATAGGTCGCGAGCTGGTCGTCCTTGCGCTTCACGCGGCGGATCATCGTGCGCACGATATGACGCAGCAGCGCCGACACACGCTCGATTTCCTCGTCGAGCATGCCGGCCGGCACGACCGTCAGCTGGCAGAATGAAAGCGCCTTCGCGGTATGGGCACGCGGCTCGGCCGCGAGCAACGCCGATTCACCGAAGAACTCGCCCCGACCGAGCGTCGCGACGACGACGCGCTTGTCGTCGCATCGCGTGGACAGTTCGACCTTGCCGTCGGTGATCAGAAAGATGACGGGCTCGCCCGCAAAACCCTCGGAATAAATGATTTCCCCGGGCGCCGCCGTACGCGTCCACGATTGCTGACGATTCAAGTCGATTCCCCTGCTGCGCTGATTGTTGCGGACTGCGCGTCGCACGTCGGAAGCATGCGATCGCGAGTCGTCCCCGTGACTCGTTTACGTCATCGCGCTCAACATCCTTTAGGGCATTCGTCCTCGCGTCGAACCGAAATCAAGGTAAAACGTTTGCGCGTAACGCGGCCAGATCGAAACGTCCGTTTCGATGCCGATGCGTGTAGTGCAATTGAAAGCGACGGGCGATCCCGCGCGTCAGAACTCCATGTCGAGTTCGTCGATGTCTTCGTGCTCCGCCTTCGCCGCATCGATCCACTCCGCCACGAACGGATGCGCGAGCACCTGCATGCAGTACTCGGCGATATCGGGCTCCAGCTTCACGTCGTAGGTCAGGAAGCGCGTGACGACGGGCGCATACATCGCGTCGGCAATCCCGATCTCCGCGCCGAACAACCAGGGGCCGCCGTACGCGGCCAGGCACTCGCGCCAGATCGTCACGATCCGCTCGATGTCGTGCTGCGCGCGCGACCAGATCCGGAAGCCGGGGAAATGCGCGCGCAGGTTCATCGGCAGCGCGGATCGCAACGCGCTGAAACCGGAATGCATCTCGCCGCAGATCGACCGGCAGTGTGCGCGCGCGCGCCGGTTCTCGGGCAGCAGCCGCGCCTGCGGCCGGATCTCGTTCAGGTATTCGGCGATCGCGAGCGTGTCCCACACCGTGTTGCCGTCGTGCGTCAGGCACGGCACGAGAATCGACGGCGACAGCAGCAGCAGCTCCGCGCGCGACGCGGCATCGATCGGCACACTGACCGTCTCGAACACGAGCCCGCTCAGCTTCGCGAGCAGCCAGCCGCGCATCGACCACGACGAGTAATTGCGGCTGCTGATGGTCAGCGTCGTCTGTCCGGTGGATTCCATGTCGCTCCCCTGCTGGTTGCCGTTCGTGCCCCTGCACCGAAACGGACGCGTCACGCCGTTACCCGCACCATGCCTGTGCGGCCCATTCGCCGAACTGGCGCAGTGCCGCACGGTGGCGCGCCATGAGTCATGCGCGGAACCGGTTCGGCAGCACGTCTCCTGCACCCATCCGTCGTCACGTGCCGCCTGCGCCGCCGCGTTCCCGAACTGCGTGCAACGCGCGTGCCAGCCGCACGCTGGCACACGGCTTGCCTCGTTCCCTGCATCGCGGCGCAACGAGCGACGGTCATGAACCTGCTTGCCTATCCGTTTTATCAATGGTCTGCGGAATGCCTGCGCCCGGCGCGAGCATGGGCGGCCACCACGCGCGCGACGATGTCGCTGTGGCCGCCCGCGACGTCGACGCCGACCGGCCGCATGCTCGACGCGCTGTGCGAACTGCTCGAGTGCTGCGCGTTCTCGCACCGGCGCCCGCCGTTCGGGATCGAATCGATCGTCGTCGACGGCGACACGGTGCCGATCGTCGAGGAAGCGGCAGCCGTCACGCCGTTCGCGACGCTGCTGCATTTCCGCAAGGCGCGGCCGGTCGCGCGCCAGCCGCGCGTGCTGATCGTCGCGCCGATGTCCGGGCATTTCGCGACGCTGCTGCGCGGCACGGTGCGCACGATGCTGGCCGATCACGACGTGTACATCACCGACTGGCACAACCCGCGCGACATTCCGTTGACGGCCGGGCGCTTCGGCTTCGACGAATACGTCGCGCACGTGATCGACTTCATCCGCCAGATCGGCCCGGACGCGCACGTGCTCGCGATCTGCCAGCCGACCGTCGCCGCACTCGCGGCGGTCGCGCTGATGGCGGCCGGCAGCGATCCGGCGCAGCCCGCGAGCCTGACGCTGATGGCCGGCCCGATCGACTGCCGCGTGAATCCGACCAAGGTCAATGCGCTCGCGACGAGCCAGCCGATCGAATGGTTCGCGCGCAACCTGATCAGCGTCGTGCCGCCCGGCTTCGTCGGCGCGCAGCGGTGCGTGTATCCGGGCTTCGTGCAGGTCGGCGCGTTCATGTCGATGAACCCGGACCGGCACGCGGCGTCGTTCGCCGATCTGTATTACGAGCGCGCGAAAGGCGATCCCGCGAAAGCGGACACGCTGCGGCACTTCTACGACGAATATTTCGCGACGGCCGACCTCACCGCGGAGTTCTACCTGGAAACGGTCGAGAAGGTGTTCCAGCAATACGCGCTCGCGCGCGGCGAGCTGACGGTCGGCGACCGGCTCGTCGAACCGGCGGCAATTCATCGCACCGCGCTGTTGACGATCGAAGGCGAGAAGGACGATATCTGCGCGGTGGGCCAGACGGTGGCCGCGCAGGAGCTGTGTTCGGGGTTGCCGCCGTATCTGAAGACGCACCACGTCCAGACGGGTGTGGGGCACTACGGCGTATTCAACGGCAGCCGGTGGGAAACGCAGATCTATCCGATCGTGCGGGCGACGATCCATGACAACGAGCCGTACGATCGCACCGCGGGCGCGGAAGGCGATACGAACGGCACTCACTACGTCACACTGCGTGCACTGCTCGATGCGCGTGCCACCGGGAGCGACGCGGCGGCGGAAACACGCTCGCATCACGCGCACTGAGCGCGGTTGGCGGCACAAATGCATCGCCCCGCCGCAGAGGCGGGGCGACGTTGGCGGCTGCGTCCGGCCGACGCGCGCGTTACGAGCAGGCCTTGCCGTGCGACGCGTGGTAGCCCTTCGCCTTCGCGTCGGCTTCCGACATGTAGCTGCCGTGCTTCGTCTTGCCGTAGTACTTGTCGGTCGAGCAGTGGTAGACCTTCGTGCTGTCGTTCGCCCACACCTTGCCCGCGCCGCCGCCCGGCGCTGCGGCCGCGGTCGCCGCGGCGGCGCTCTTCGCGGGAGCGGTGCCCGATGCCGGCGTAGCGGAAGCCGCCATGGCCGGCGCCGCGGCCGGTGCGCTCGCCGCCGCGGCGGCCGATGCGCCGTACCAGGTCTTCACGCCCTTGTGGCCCGCGCATGCGCCCTTCTTCGACGCGCCCGAGTAGAACGAGCCGTCCTTGCACAGACCGGTCGTGCCGGCCGGCGCGCTGGCCGGAACCTGCGCGAACGCACCGATCGACACACCCATGCCGGCGACCAGCGCGGCGATCAACATCGTTTTTTTCATGGTCCTCTCCTGATTTGCCTGACTGAAGAATGCATTCCGGGTCGCCCCGGAAAATTCGCGCTTACCGCACCCAGCGGCACACGCGATGGTGGTGATGATCGACGTGGCACACACGATGCGAATGCGCTTCGGCAAGCGCCGGAACAAGAACCGCACATGCCACTGCGGTAGCCGTCAGGATCTTCGCGATGCGCTTCATGAAACTCTCCCGGGTAAGGTCAACCGGCGATCCGGCTGGTACCTCCTTAACGCCGGCCGTCGGCAAGCCGTGCACCGCCACCCCGCGCAATTGACGATCTTTGACATCGCGGCACGGCCAGCGCCTCGAAACTGACGAATGTCTTTCTTTTCTTTCCGGATCTTCAGCTTCCCAACCGTTCGGAATTCGAAAGAATGTTTCCGGGAAAGGGAAAACATGCAGCAGGCGTGATCGGTACGCACGGAAGCTTCCGGGGAGCGCGCAACAAAAAAACCGCCCGAAGGCGGTCCGATGCAGGCGTGCGCGTGACGCGCGCCCAGGGCAACCGGGCAGCTACGCGCCCGCTTCCCCCCACGGCGTCGGCGGCGGCACGGCGCACGGCCCGTCGACGTCGATCGACTTGAAATCGGCGGGCCCGACGATCTCCAGGTATTCCATGTCAGGCGAGTAGTCGAACAGGTAGTGGACGATGCCCGGCGCCTGATGCACGCAGTCGCCGGCCGCCACCAGCGTCTCCTGTTCGCCGTACATGAAGCGCGCCCAGCCCTTCAGCATGATCACGATATGGAACTCGGCCTCGTGACGGTGCCAGCCGGTGCCCGCCTCCGGTGCATGATTCGCCCTGACAAGCTGCGCGACGACCTTGCCGTTCGTCGCAGCCGCGATGCCGAGATCGCGATACAGGAAGAAGTCGCGCAGGCCTTCGCCGCGATACGCGGTGTCCTGCGGCTTCACATGGGAAAAAGCGGTGGTGGTCTGCTCGCTCATCGCGGTGCTCCTTCATCGAAAGGATTCCGCGTGACAAGCATTTAGCGTTCCACCCTGCACCACCGCCCGCCTGCTTACTTCAACCGCCCCGACAGGAACTGCCCGAGCCGTTCGCTCTTCGGATTCACGAGAATCTCCTGCGGATTCCCTTCCTCCTCGATCTTTCCCTGATGCAGGAAGATCACGTGATTCGACACGTTGCGCGCGAAGCCCATCTCGTGCGTGACGACGACCATCGTGCGGCCTTCCTCGGCGAGCTTCTGCATCACCTTCAGCACTTCGCCCACCAGCTCCGGATCGAGCGCCGACGTCGGCTCGTCGAACAGCATCACCTCCGGCTCCATCGCAAGCGCGCGCGCGATCGCGACGCGCTGCTGCTGGCCGCCCGACAGGTGAGACGGATACATGCCCTCGACGCGCGGCGCGAGCCCGACCTTCTCCAGGTACTTGCGTGCGCGGGCGATCGCTTCGTCCTTGCCGATCCCGAGCACGGCCATTGGCGCTTCGATCACGTTCTCGAGCACCGTCATGTGCGCCCACAGGTTGAAGTGCTGGAACACCATCGACAGCTTGGTGCGCATCCGCTGCAGCTGCTTCTGGTCGGCCACGCGCAGCGAGCCGTTGCGGTCGCGCGTGGTCTGGATCGGCTCGCTGCCGATCGTGATCTGCCCCGAGCACGGCTGCTCGAGGAAGTTGATGCAGCGCAGGAACGTGCTCTTGCCGGAGCCGCTCGAGCCGATGATGCTGATCACGTCGCCGGCCTTCGCCTTCATCGACACGCCCTTCAACACCTCGTTGTCGCCGAACTTCTTGTGCAGGTTGTCAACGGTAAGCTTGTACATGCTGGGTCCTTCCTTGCGAATCTTGCGAATGCGTTAATGGCCGTTAATGGCCGCGCGGCGAGAGGTACGCGAGCCAGCGCGTCTCGAGCTTGCGGAACGCCCAGATGAGCGTGAACACGACGACGGCGTACAGCACGGCCGCGATGCCGTAGGCCTGGAACGACATGTACGTCGCCGAATTGACGTCGCGCGTGACCTTCAGGATGTCGGGCACGGTCGCGGTGAACGCGAGCGTCGTCGCGTGCAGCATCAGGATCACTTCGTTGCTGTAGCTCGGCAGCGAACGGCGCAGCGCGGACGGCAGGATGATGCGCGTATAGAGCTTGAAGCGCGACATCCCGTAGGCCATGCCGGCCTCGATCTCGCCGGCCGACGTCGCCTTGATCGCGCCCGCGAAGATCTCCGTCGCATACGCGCATTCGTTCAGCACGAACGCGAGCAGCGTGCAGTTCATCGCGTTGCGGAAGAACGTGTCGAGCAGCACGTGGTTGTGCACGACCTGCAGGCTGTAGATGCCCGTGTAGCACATCAGCAGCTGCACGTAGAGCGGCGTGCCGCGGAACACGTACGTATAGAGCCACACCGGGCCCGAGATCCAGCGGTTCGACGACGCACGCGCGATCGCGAGCGGCACGGCGAGCGCGAAGCCCAGCGCGATCGACACGACCAGCAGCCACAGCGTGATCGCGAGGCCGCTGAAGCGGTAGCCGTCGGTGTAGAGATAGCTTTGCCAGTACTGGCTGACGAGTTCGATCACAGTGCGAGCCTCCGGACGCCGACGGAATAACGCTTCTCGAGGTGATGCAGCACGACGTTCGACACCGTCGTGATCGCGAGGTAGATCGCGCCTGCCGCCAGCGTGAAGAAGAAGAAATCGAGCGTGCTCTTGCCCGCGTCCTGCGACGCCTTGACGACGTCGGCGAGGCCGATGATCGACACGAGCGCGGTGGCCTTCACGAGCACCTGCCAGTTGTTGCCGATGCCGGGCAGCGCGAAGCGCATCATCTGCGGGAACAGGATGCGGCGGAACACGCGCCAGCCGCTCATCCCGTATGCGAAGCCCGCTTCGAGCTGGCCGCGCGGCACCGACAGGAACGCACCGCGGAACGTCTCGGTGAAGTACGCGCCGTAGATGAAGCCGAGCGTGATGACGCCCGCCACGAACGGGTCGATGTCGATCTGGTCCCAGCCGAGCGCGTCGGTGAAGTTGTTCAGCAGGATCTGGATCCCGTAGAACAGCAGCAGCATCAGCACGAGATCCGGCACCGCGCGGATCAGCGTCGTGTAGAAGGTGCCGATCGACTTGAGCACGCGGTTCGTCGACAGCTTCGCGCTCGCACCGATGAGGCCCAGAACGAGCGACGCGGCCAGCGACAGCACCGCGAGCTTCACGGTCTCGACCGTGCCGGCCCACAGAAGCGGGCCAAATCCTTGGAAGATCATAGAAGGGATCCAGAACGAAGTGGCTGGATTGTCAATAGCCATAAACCGCGCATCAAACGATATCTGCGCACTACCTGATGCGACTTGCTCATCAAGCCGGGGGCATCCCGCGAAGCGGATTGCACCCGGCAACGGATGCGGCGCACGCCGCAGGCGATGCGCGCCGCACGGACGGTCAGCCGCCGTAGACGTCGAATGCGAAGTACTTCTTCTCGAGTTTCTTGTACGTGCCGTCCTTGATGATGTCGGCGATCGCGTGGTCGATCTTTGCCTTCAGGTCGGCGTCGTCCTTGCGCAGCCCGATGCCGGCGCCGTTGCCGAGCGTCTTCGGATCGTCGATGTCCTTGCCGGCGAAATCGAAGCTCGCGCCGCGCGGCGTCTTCAGGAAGCCGATGTCGGCCTGCACCGCGTCCTGCAGTGCCGCGTCGAGGCGGCCCGACATCAGGTCCTGGTACACACCGTCCTGGTTCTGGTAAGGCACGACCTGCACGCCCTTCGGCGCCCAGTACGTCTTCGCGTAGGTTTCCTGGATCGTGCCCTGCTCGACGCCGACCGACTTGCCCTTCAGCGATTCGGCCGTCGGCTGCAGGTTCGCGCCCTTCTTCGCGACGAGGCGCGTCGGCGTGTTGAACAGCTTGTCGGAGAACGCGATCTGCTCGGCACGCGCCGGCGTCATCGACATCGACGACAGCACGCCGTCGAACTTCTTCGCCTTCAGCGCCGGGATCATCCCGTCGAAGTCGTTCTCGATCCACACGCACTTCGCCTTCAGGCGGGCGCAGATCTCGTTGCCGAGATCGACGTCGAAGCCGACGACCTTGCCGCTTGCGTCCTTCGATTCGAACGGCGGATAGCTGGCGTCGACGCCGAACCGGATCGTCGACCAATCCTTGGCGTGGGCACCGACCGCGATGCAGGCAAGGGCAATACTGAGCGCGAGTTTCTTCATGGCGTTCCTGTCGTAGGCGAACTGGGCAAGGGTCCCGTCGGACGGACCGCACCGGCGCGGCCGGCACGGCGCCCCGCCGTGAACCCTTCCAACCCGGGCATCGCCTCGTCCGGCGACCGCCCAAGTTGTACATACAACTTTGCCCGCGCAGGTGCACCACCAGCAATCCGTGTTTATCTCTAATTGTCGGCGGATTATGGCCGTGGGTCGCAAATTTCCTTCAATTTCAATTAATTACGAATTACATCGAGCTAAACAACGGCTTTCTCCGCGCGCAGGTTGGTGGCCGGGAGCGGGTTTTCACCTGTCTAGACCTGTCGACGCCGCATCACGCTGCCCGTCCGTCATGCCGACCGTTTCCAGACCGACCAGCCGGTAGCCGAACTGCAGTTCCGTCAACAGGTGCCGCGGGCGCGCCGGCACCGGTTCGAGCTTCTGCCGCAGGTTCGTCATGTACACGCGCACGTAGTGCGCGCGCTCCGCGTCGTGGATCCCCCACACCTCGGCCAGCAATTGCCGCGCGGCGACCACGCCGCCGCGCGCGCGAATCAGCGCGGCGAGCAGCCGGAATTCGAGGCGCGTCAGATGAACCGGCTCGCCGCCGCGGGCGACTTCGTGCTTGCCGAGATCGACGGTCACGTCGCCGAAGCGCACGATCGACGACGATTGCCCGTCGGCCGACACGAACGCCGCGCGCCGCAACTGCGCGCGCGCCCGCGCGAGCAGTTCGGGCACGCCGAACGGCTTCGGCAGGTAATCGTCCGCGCCCGCGTCGAGCGCCGCGACCTTCTCCACCTCCTGCTGCCGCGCCGACAGCACGATCACCGGCACCGTCGACCATTCGCGCAGTTCGCGGATGAACGTCTTGCCGTCGTCGTCCGGCAGCCCGAGATCGACGATCACGAGATCGGGCTTGCTGCTCGACGCGTACATCCGCGCCTCGCGGGCCGTCGACGCCTCGCAGGTGTCAAGCCCCTCCTGTTCCAGTGCCATCCGCACGAAACGGCGGATGTCCGATTCGTCCTCGACGACAAGTACGCGCGATCTGATCATGTCCGGCTCTCGTGTTCGATGTCGGGTGGCGCACCCAGTGGCAGGCGAATCTCGAACCGCGCGCCGTGCGGATCGAGCGGCACCGCGCGGATCGAGCCGCCGTGCGCGTTGACGATGCTGCGGCACAGCGCGAGCCCGAGCCCCACGCCGCTGATCGACGATTCCTTGCGCTCGCGCTCGAACGGCTCGAACAGCGGCTCGGTGTTGCGCGCGACGAAGCCGGGCCCGTCGTCCTCGACGAACACGTACAGCGTTTCGCCGAACACGCGTGCGCGCACCGCCACGGCCGCCTCCGCGCCCGCGTACTTCGCCGCGTTGTCGAGCAGGTTCATCAGCACGCGCTCGATCAGCAGCGCGTCGACGTCGATCAGCGGCAGGTCGGCCGGCAGGTCGGCGCTCACGTCGCGGCCGGCCAGCACGCCGGCCGAATGCGCGAGCGCGCTGCCGACGATCTCGTCGAGCATGTGCCACTCGCGATTCAGCCGCACGCCCTCGCTCTGCATGCGCGCGAGGTCGAGCAGGTTCACGACGAGCCCGTGCAGCGCCTCGGCCTGGTTGCGGATGCCGTGCGCGAGCGCGGCCGGCTGCCCGTCGGCCAGCCGCTCGGGCCGCTCGAGTGTCTCGGCGAGCCCGCGGATGGCGGTCAGCGGCGTCTTCAGGTCGTGCGACACGGCGGCGAGCAGCGCGTTGCGCAGCCGCTCGCCTTCGATCCGGACGAGCGTGTGCTGCGCGACGCCGACGTAGTGCACACGTTCGAGCGCCATCGCGATCGACGAGCACAGCGCGTCGATCAGGCGGCGATCGTCGGGGTCCGTGGGTACCGGCTGCGCGTCGCCGAACAGCACGAGCACGCCGCGCACGCGCATCGGCGCCTTCAGCGGCAGGTACTGCGCGGCCGCGCGCTCGAACGGCGGCAGCCCGCACCCGGCTCCGCGCGCATGCTCGTAGGCCCAGCGCGCGATCGGCGCTTCGACGAACGCGGCGTGCGGCGCCGGCATCAGACGGTCGTCCGCGTCGGGCAGCACGAGCGCGACGCGCACGCCGAGCAGCGGCGCGATCGTGCCGGTGCAGATCGACGCGATCTGTTCGGTTTCGATCGCCGCCGACAGGTCGTGCGCGACACGCGCGAGCGCGGCCGAGCGCTTCTCGTTCGCGCGCGCGGCCCGCGCCTCCGCGCGCAGGCGTGCCGCGAGCTGGCCGATCGCGAGCGCGACGGCGAGCATCAGTGCGAACGTGAACACGTACTGCGTATCGGACACCGCGAACGACAGCCTCGGCTCGACGAAGAAGAAGTCGAAGCAGCCGACGCAGACGAACGCGGCCCACGCACCGGCCAGCCGGCCGAGCCGCAGCGCGATCAGCACGACGGTCATCAGGAACAGCATCACGACGTTCGACAGGTCGAACACGCGCAGCAGCGCGCTCGCCGCCAACGTCGCCAGCGCGCACACGAGCGTGGCGAGCAGCAGCGGCACCGCGTACTGCGACACCCACGCGTGCGTGCGCGGGTACGCCTCGCGCACGGCCAGCGCCGGCCGCGTATCGGGCCCCGCGCCCGCGATGCGGTCGGCCAGCGCCGCGCACGCGCGCAGCACGGCTCGCCAGCGGTCGCGGCGCGCGCCGGCAACGAGGCGGCGGGCAGCGATGTCCCGCCGCCTCGTTGCCCGTCGATTCGCTTCCTTCACGTTCACATTCACATCCATGATCGCTTCCGGCAATTGAAACGCCGAACGGCCCCGCGCACGCCGCGAAGGCGTGAGCGGGGCCGCGACGGCGCGTTCGGTCAGATAAACGGCGTCAACAGCATGTCGATCAGCTTGATGCCGATGAACGGTGCGACGATTCCGCCCACGCCGTAGATCAGCAGGTTGCGCCCCAGCAGCTTGCCGGCCGGCTCCGCGCGATACTTCACGCCCTTCAGCGCGAGCGGGATCAGCGCGACGATGATCAGCGCATTGAAGATCACCGCCGACAGGATCGCCGACGTCGGGCTGTGCAGGCCCATCACGTTCAGCGCGCCAAGCGCCGGATAGGTCGCGACGAACGCGGCCGGGATGATCGCGAAATACTTCGCGAGATCGTTGGCGACGCTGAACGTCGTCAGCGCGCCGCGCGTCATGATCATCTGCTTTCCGACCTCGACCACCTGCATCAGCTTCGTCGGGTTGCTGTCGAGGTCGACCATGTTGGCCGCCTCCTTCGCCGCCTGCGTGCCGCTGTGCATCGCGACGGCCACGTCGGCCTGTGCGAGTGCGGGCGCGTCGTTGGTGCCGTCGCCCGTCATCGCGACGAGATGGCCCTTCGCCTGGTGCTCGCGGATCAGCCGCAGCTTGTCCTCGGGCGTCGCTTCGGCCAGGTAGTCGTCGACGCCGGCTTCCGCCGCGATCGCCGCCGCGGTGAGGCGGTTGTCGCCGGTGATCATCACGGTCTTCACGCCGACCTTGCGCAGTTCGGCGAAGCGCGCGGCGATCCCGTGCTTGACGATGTCCTTCAGCTCGATCGCGCCGAGCACGCGGGCGCCGTCGGCGACGACGAGCGGCGTGCCGCCGCGCCGCGCGATTTCGTTGACGGCCGTCTCGACCGCCTGCGGAAACGCGCCGCCGAGCGCATCGACGTGCGCGCGGATCGCCGACGCCGCGCCCTTGCGCACCTGCCGCCCGCCGATATCGAGGCCGCTCATCCGCGTGCGCGCGCTGAACGGTACGGCAAAACCGCCGTCGATCGTCTTGCCCTCCAGCGCGAACCGCTGTTTCGCGAGCGCGACGATCGAACGCCCCTCGGGCGTCTCGTCGGCAAGCGACGACAGCTGCGCGGCCTCGGCCAGTGCACGCTCGTCCACGCCCGGCGCCGGCCGGAACTGCACGGCCTCGCGGTTGCCGAGCGTGATCGTGCCGGTCTTGTCGAGCAGCAGCACGTCGACGTCGCCGGCCGCCTCGATCGCGCGGCCCGACGTCGCGAGCACGTTCGCGCGCATCATGCGGCTCATCCCGGCGATGCCGATCGCCGACAGCAGCGCGCCGATCGTCGTCGGGATCAGGCAGACGAGCAGCGCGATCAGCACGGTCAGGCTCACCGCCGAACCCGACGCGTTCAGCAGCACGCTGAACTGCGAGAACGGCAGCAGCGTCGCGCACACGAGCAGGAAGATGATCGTCAGCGCGACGAGCAGGATCGTCAGCGCGACTTCGTTCGGCGTCTTGCCGCGCTTCGCGCCCTCGACCATCGCGATCATCCGGTCGAGAAAGGCCTCGCCCGGCTGCGCGGTGATCTTCACGACGATCCAGTCGGACAGCACGCGCGTGCCGCCCGTCACCGACGAGAAATCGCCGCCCGACTCGCGGATCACGGGCGCGGATTCGCCGGTGATCGCCGATTCGTCGACCGACGCAACGCCGTCGATCACTTCGCCGTCGGCGGGAATCGTGTCGCCGGCCTCGACGAGCACGATGCTGCCGGCCGCGAGTTCGTCGCTCGGCACGCGATGGCTGGTGCTGCCGTACCGCTTCGGTTCGTCGAGCACCTTCGCGTACACGCGCTTGCGCGCCGCGCGCAGCGCGTCGGCCTGCGCCTTGCCGCGCCCTTCGGCCAGCGCCTCGGCCGCGTTCGCGAACAGCACGGTGAACCACAGCCAGCACGCGACCGCGAAGATGAAGCCGGCCGGCGCATCGCCGGTGCCGGTCAGCGCCTGCAGCCACAGCACGGTCGTGACGATGCTGCCGAGATAGACGACGAACATCACGGGATTCTTCAACTGCACGCGCGGCGCGAGCTTGCGGAAGGCCTCGCGCAGCACGGGCGTCCGGCGCATCGGCGGCACGGCGCCGACCGGGATCGCCGCCGGATTGATCGGGGTTTCGATATGGGACATGAGTGACTCCGTGGTTCCTGCCATTACTTCGCGCCGGCCGCCTGGCCGAATGCGCGATCCAGCGCGAGGTTCAGGTCGAGCACGCGCACGCGCGGTTCGCCGAGCACGCCGAGCTGGCGCGGCGATGCGATGCGATCGACCAACGCCGCGACCTGCGCGGCATCGACGCCGCGTGCCTGCGCGACGCGTGCCGCCTGCAGCCGCGCGTTCGCCACCGAGATCTCGGGATCGAGCCCCGATGCCGACGCGGTCACGGCATCCGCCGGTACCGGCGTGCCGGCGGCGAGCGCGTTCTCCTGCCGGTACGCGCGTACCCGCTGCGCGATATCCGCGAGCAGCTTCCTGCTGGTTGCTCCCTGGTTGCTGGCGCCGCTGCCGGCCGCGTTGTACGGCTGATCGACCGTCTTCGACGGATCGGCCGGATCGGTGCCGGTCGTCGCGCTCGGCCGCCCGTGGAAGTAGCCGGCGCGCGTGAAGTACTGCCCGATCACCGTCGAGCCGATCGTCGTGCCGTTGCGCTCCACGAGACTGCCGCGCGCCTGCGACGGGAACAGCACGTTCGCGACGCCCGTGGTGAGCAGCGGATACGCGATGCCCGTGACGAGCATGAACAGCACCGACGATGCGATCACGGGCCGCACGAGGCCGCGCGTCGCCGCGCCGAACGAAGAACCGGGTGCCGGCGCGGCCGCGGCCGCTGCCTGGCGATTGCCTTGCATCATGATGTTTTCCTCAGAACAGTTGGCCGCCCGACATCAGCAGGTGCTCGACGACCGGGCCGAGCGCGAGCGCGGGCAGGAACGTGAGGCCGCCGACGACCAGGATCACGAAGACCAGCAGGCCGGCGAACAGGCCCGTCGACGTCGACAGCGTGCCCGCGCTTTCCGGCACGCTCTTCTTCGCGGCGAGGCTGCCCGCGACCGCGAGCATCGGCAGCAGCGTCAGGTAGCGGCCGATCAGCATCGCGAAGCCGATCGTCGTGTTGAAGAACGGCGTGTTCGCGTTCAGGCCCGCGAACGCGGAGCCGTTGTTGGCGGTGCCCGACGTGTACGCGTACAGCACCTCGCTGAAGCCGTGCGGGCCGAGGTTCGCGAGGCTGTCCATCGTCGAGTGCAGCATCGCGGCCAGCGCGGTGAAGCCGAGGATGCTGAACGGATGCGCGAGCACCGCGAGCATCACGAGCTTCATCTCGCGCGCCTCGATCTTCTTGCCGAGGAATTCCGGCGTGCGCCCGATCATCATCCCGACCAGGAACACCGTGAGGATTGCGAACGTGAACAGGTTGATCAGGCCGACGCCGTCGCCGCCGAACACGTTGTTCAGCATCATCTGCGCGATCGGCACGAGGCCGCCGAGCGGCGTCAGCGAGTCGTGCATCGCGTCGACCGACCCGGTGGTCGCGGCGGTCGTGACGGTGGCGAACAGGCTCGTCTGCGCGATGCCGAAGCGCATCTCCTTGCCTTCCATGTTGCCGCCCGGCTGCGCGGCGCTCATCTGCTGGTCGACGCCGAGCCCCGCCACGAGCGGATTGCCGTGCTGCTCGGCCGAATAGATCACGGCCAGGAAGCCGACGAACATCACGACGAACGCACCGAGGATCACCCAGCCCTGGCGGCGCCGGCCGATCATCGTGCCGAGCGTATAGGTCAGCGCGGACGGAATCAGCAGCATCGACAGCATGTGCAGCGTGTTGGTGAGCGGCGTCGGGTTCTCGAACGGATGCGCGGCGTTCATGCTGAAGAAGCCGCCGCCGTTCGTGCCGATGTGCTTGATCGATTCGAGGCTGGCAACGGGCCCCGTCACGATCTGCTGGCGCGCGCCTTCGAGCGTGGTCGCCCACGCATCGGACGCGAGCGTCTGCGGCATGCCCTGCCACACGTACACGAGCGCCATCGCGAAACTGAGCGGCAGCAGCACGCGATAGGTCACGCGCGTGAAGTCGACCCAGTAGTTGCCGATGTCCGCCGCGCTCTTGCGGCTCAGCCCGCGGATGAAGCCGCCCGCGGCCGCGACGCCGGTCGCCGCGCTGGCCACCATCAGGAACGTGATGACGGCCATCTGCGAGAAGTTCGACAGGCTGCTCTCGCCCGCATACGCCTGCCAGTTCGTGTTCGTGATGAACGACGCGGCGGTGTTGAACGCGAGGTCGGGGCTTTGCGCGGCGCGCTGCAGTGCGTCGAACGGCAGCGTGTCCTGGATGCGCAGCAGCAGGTAGCCGAGCAGCATCATCCCGGCATTGCTGAGCAGCAGCACCATGCCGTAGCGCTGCCACGACATCGCTTCGTCGGGATTCACGCCGAGCAGCGCATAGGTACGGCGTTCGACCCACGCGTGGCGCGGGCTCGTAAAGGCGTGCGCGAGCCATTTCCCGACGACGGGCACCAGCGCCAGCATGATCGCGAGAACGATCGCGAATTGAATGAGATTGTTGAACATGTCGACGCTCGCTCAGATCCGGTCAAGGCCGGTGATGAAACCGGCCGTCAAGGCAAAGAACGCGAGCGTGAACAGAATGAAAAGCAGATCGCTCATGACATCCACCGATATTTTCGAATTCCTGTTGAATCGCGCCGATCAATACCGCTCGGGTTTGATCAAGGCATGAAACAGATAGATAAAGAGCGCGAGCGACAGCGCGCCGGTGATCCACAACATGGCTTTCCCCTTTTTTCGTATGCGCGGCGACGCCGCGCGATCGTTGGCGTGGCGGGCCTTGCCTTGCCGGCACAGGCCCGTGTGACGCCCCCATGCTCGTCTGGCGAATGGGATGCGACAGTGTAGAAATCCGCGTATCAAAGCGGTGTTCAATTTCTTTACAGGGAATAAAAAAGCCGTAAAGACGAAAGCCGGCCGACGGGGCATTTTTATGCGTTCTTTTCAGGGCCCGCGCGAGTCTATACACCGTATCGTCACCGCGATTCCTAGAATGGGCGGCATGTCCAGGACGAGATCTCCGCGGTGCGGAGCACGAAGTGACCGGGGTGCCAGCATGAAACCGACCAGAACCGAAACCGCCGCTTCACGCGATCTGCCGGCCGTTCGTTCGCGGCGCCGGTACCCCGCCGACGAACGCGTGCTGCTGTCGATCCGCGTCGAATCCGACAACCTCGCCGTCGTGCGGCGCCTGCTGCACCAGGCGGTCGGCACCGCGCTCAATTTCTACACGGCCGCGATCGACGAGCGCACCGGGCGCGCCTGCATCGAGCTCGAGGTCGCACGGTCGCAGGCATCGCCGGCCATCCTGTCGATCCTCCGCCTGCTGCCGGCCGCCGAGTTCGGCACGATCCGCCTGTTGCAGCACTAGCGGCGTTCGCCGCGGCCGCGCGTGACACGCGTCACGCGCGGCCTCACCTTTTCAACGATTCATCGATTCATCGATTCGAACGCGTGTTCCGGTGCGAACGCGCGACGAATCGTCGTTCCCGTCGCGACGGGCCTTTCCAGGAAGCACTCACAATGAAAAAAGCAGTCGTCGGTACCCTTTCCCTCGCATTCTTCGGCGCCGCCGCGCATGCGCAAAGCAGCGTCACGCTCTACGGGATGCTGGATGCGGGCATCGTCTATACGAACAACCAGTCGGGTAAAAGCGCGTGGCAGCAAGGCAGCGGCCTGCTGTCGAATACGGTCTTCGGCCTGAGCGGCAACGAGGATCTCGGCGGCGGCCTGCATGCGCTGTTCCGCCTCGAGAACGGCTTCAACCTGAACAACGGCACGCAGTCCTACCGGAACACGATGTTCGGCCGCCGCGCGTACGTCGGCCTGCAGAGCGACCGGTACGGCGCGCTGACGCTCGGCCGCCAATACGATGCCGTGGTCGACTACCTCGGCCCGCTCGCGATGGCGAACAACGGCGACGGCAACAATCTCGCGTCGCATCCGTTCGACAACGACAACATCGACGATTCGTTCTACATCGACAACGCGGTGAAATACACGAGCCCGACGCTCGCCGGCTGGCAGTTCGGCGGCCTGTACGGGTTCAGCAACGCGGCCGGCGGCTTCGCGAACAACCGCGCGTACAGCGCGGGCGTGTCGTATGCGAACGGGCCGGTCAGCCTCGGCGCCGCGTACCTGCAGCTCAACCGCGGCGGGCTGACGGCCGGCGGCGCGCTGTCGACGAACGACGGCCCGAACTTCCCGGCCGTGCGCCAGCGCGTGATGGGCGCGGGCGGCAGCTACGCGTTCGACCGGCTGACGGTCGGCGCGCTGTGGACGCACTCGATGTTCGACGAAACGGCCGCGTCGTCGCTGCCCGGCGCGCTGAACGCGCTGCGCTTCGACAACTTCGAGGTCAACGCGCGCTACACGCTGACGCCGGCCGTCTCGCTCGCGGGCGCCTATACGTTCACCGACGGCCGCTACGACGACGCCACCGGCAGCCACCGGCCGAAATGGCACCAGGTGACGCTGATGGCCGACTACGCGCTGAGCAAGCGCACCGACGTGTATGCGGAGACGGTCTACCAGCACCAGTTCGGCGTGCCGTCGGGCGCGACGCTCGGCTTCGCGAACGTGACGGGGCTCGCGGCTTCGTCGACCAACACGCAGGTGGTCGCGACGGTCGGCATCCGGCACCGGTTCTGACCGCGCGCGGACTGCCGCGGGCCGGCCGCTCTGTGCAATCCCGCATGGACGCGCGCCGGCCGAACAGGGATCATTCGGGAAATCCGGGCCCGCACGCCCGCGAAACCGGTACACTCGGCGCCGGGCGCGCGCCGGATCGGCATTCGGCGGCGGGCCGCCGCCGACTCTCGAACCGTGATCCCATGACCACACCGATCTATCAGGAAATCAAGGACTTCATCCTCGCGCGCATTCATGCCGGCGAATGGGCGGAAGGCGACCAGGTGCCGTCGGAGAACGAACTCGCGCGCGAATTCAACGTCGCGCGGATGACCGTGAACCGCGCGCTGCGCGAACTGACGGCCGAGCAGGTGCTCACGCGCACGCGCGGCTCCGGCACGTACGTCGCGTCGCCGAAGTACGAATCGACGCTCGTCGCGATCCGCAGCATCTCGGACGAAGTCGCCGCGCGCGGCCACGGCTATCGTGCGCAGGTGCTGCTGGTCGGCGCGGCCGTCGCCGATGCGAAACTCGCCGACGAACTGCAGCTCGACGCGGGCAGCCCGATCTTCCATTCGCGCGTGCTGCACTTCGAGAACGACACGCCCGTGCAGCTCGAGGAACGCTGGGCCAATCCGGCCTGCGCGCCCGAATACGCGTTGCAGGACTTCACGACGACGACGCCGAACCAGTACCTGACGCGCGTCGCGCCGCTGCAGCGCGTCGAATACCGGATCGAGGCCGCGATGCCCGACGCCGAAACACGCCGCCACCTGACGATGGACGACCGCGAGCCGTGCCTGCTGCTGCATCGGCGCACGTGGTCGCAAGGAATGGTCGCGTCGGTCGCCAACCTGTGGCACCCGGGCAGCCGCTATCGCTTCACCGGGCATTTCTGACGTCGACGCGCGGGCTCACCGCGCGCCCGGCCGTCCCCAGCGCTCGATCGCACCGACGGCCGGCGTCAGGCCGTCGTCCTGCGCGATGCGCGCGCCGAGTTCCGTTGCGCGCGCCTTCGTGTCGCCGCGCTCCGCGAACGCAATGGCCCGCGCCAGCGCGGCGGCGTCCACGCGCCGCCCCGCGACCGGCGCATCCGCGACGCCGAGCCGCTGCAGCCGGTTCGCCCAGAAGAACTGATCGCCCGCGAACGGCACGACGACGGACGGAATGCCGGCCCGCGCAGCCGAATGCGTGGTGCCCGACCCGCCATGATGGATCGCCATCGACACACGCGGGAACAGCCGGTCATGCGGCGTATCGCCGATCACATGAACGTGCGCGGGCAGCATCGACGCGTCGATGCCGCTCCAGCCCGGATGGAACAGCGCACGCCGGCCGCCGAGCGCGCGCACGAGCGCATCGACCATCCCGGCGCGATCGAAGCCGGCCATGCTGCCGAAACCGATGTACACGGGGGGATCGCCCGCGTCGAGAAACGCCGCAAGATCGGGCGGCGGTTCCCATGCGTGTGCATCGATTCGCCACTGGCCGCAGGCCTGCGCCTGCGACGGCCAGTCGGCCGGGCCCGACAGCAGTGCCGGCGACACGCCATACAGCATCGGATGATCGGTCCACACCCACCTGCGCGGCGGCAACGCGCACACGCTCGCGCGCGCCGCGTTCGTCGACTTCCTGAACGCCTGCCACAACAGCGCGTTCACGAACCGGTGGCTCGCGCGGTTCAGCCAGCGCGGCACCTTCCCCGGCGGCAGGAACGGCGACGCGAATTCCGCGGTGGGCGTAATCGGGATCATGCCGGCGCCGATCGCCGGCACGCCGCGATACTCGGCAACCGACAAGCCGACGAACGATACGAGCCCCGACACGAGGATCGCGTCGCACCCGGCCGACGCCTCCGCGACCTGCCGCATCCACGCGGCCGTGTTCGCGTTGGCGATCGCCGCGAGCGCCTTCGACGTGTCGTTGAAGCCGCCGCGCCCGCGCACCGCATCGGCCAATGCGCCCTCCGGCGCAATCGCGCGGCGGATATCGCCGGACAACGGCGCCGACGGCACGCCGAGCATGGCGGCCGAGCCGAGCGTTGCCGCGTCGGCCAGCAGCCGGACGTCATGGCCGGCATCGATCAGCGCACGACCGAGCGCCGCGAGCGGGCGCGTGTCGCCTTCGGTGCCGTAGGTGGCGATGACGAGTTTCATGCGTGACTCCTTGCACCCGACGGAGGCAGGTGGATTCATAAAAATGCACGTCGTATACTAATGCAATTCGTACACTTTTATCCGATCCCTCGCCATGCCGACTCCGACCGACGATCCGGGCCGCCGCGCGCGCAAGCGCATCCAGATGCTCGCGCATCTCGCCGCCACCGGCGCACGCCTCTTCGACGCGCACGGCTACGAAGCCGTCACGATGGAGCAGATCGCCGCGCAGGCCGATGTCGCGAAGCGCACGCTGTACAACCACTTCGCAACGAAGGAAGCCGTGCTCGCGCACTGGCTCGAAAGCGAACTCGCGCGCGATCTCGCGCATCTGCAGCGCGATGTCGCGCGGCGCAAGACGTTCGTGTCGCGCATCGGCTGCGTGCTCGATGCATCGGCCGCGTGGTGCGAGCAGCATCCCGCGTACCTGCTCGCGTATCTGCGGCATCGCTTTCTGAGCATCGGCGTGGCCGAACCGGAAAGCGGCAATGAGAACGGCAGCGATATCGCGTTCGTGTGGCAGCAACTGATCGCGGCCGGGCAGCAATCCGGAGAACTGAACGGCACGCTGCGAGCCGACCAGCTCGCGACGTGGTTTCATCACCTGTATCTCGCGGCGATGCTGCGCTGGCTGACCGTGCCGGGGCTGTCGCTGAAACGAGAGTTCCAGGCGGTCGCGAAGCTGTTTGTCGAGGGGGCGGAAGCGAAACGGTGAACGGCACCGGTGATGCATCGAGCACGACAGAACCGGCCAGCGCAGCGCCTCCGGTGAATACGGTGCGATAGCCGCGTCGCGCGGCGCATACGCATTTTTACGACGAACGCATGCATCGCATGCCAAATTTCCCGCGCGGCAGTATGCTGGCGACGTACGGCTGCGCACGACGCTTCGGGTAATCCCTGTATCGGCACATCGTCGCGCGGCCGTCGCGACCGCAATCATGCGTTGCAAGGAGGGATTCGTGATGGCAACCACGCATCAGCACTTCCACCTCGAACTACGGCACGCCACCGCGCCGACCTATTTCATCAGCTACCTGTTTCCCGCCTTGCTGTTCGTCTACGAGCTGCTGCGCGTGGGCCAATGGATCCGCGATCACGGGATGCAGTTCGGCGCGTTCAAGCAGATGGGTTACGAGTATCTGCTGATGCTGCTGTTCGTCGGGCTGCAGATCTTCGTCGAGGCGATCTTCCTGCTCGGCGCCGCGATGCGCCGCGACAATCGCGACTTCGAGCACCGGCTGCCGAACGTGATTCTCGGCATCGGTCTCTCGATCGCGCTGCTGGCGATCGATCTCGCGATCCAGCTCGCGTTCTGAATGCACGCTGCCCGCTCGGGGGCTCAGGCGCCCGAGCGGTGCAGGAGTTCGCAGACCGCGGCGAGCACGTCGACCGTCCGCCCGCATCGTCGCTCGATGACTTGTGTCAGCGAGTCTTGGACTCGTTCATGACAGGCTTGCTTCTAGAACGCATTTGCCCTTCCAGCCAGTATGGCGGGATACGGGACATCAAGCTGCTCTGCCACGTGAGCGGCGTCCATGTCTTGCCACCATCCTCCGAATACACGATCTCGGGATTGTCCTTGTCCGCCATATGCGCATAATTGGCTGCGAGCCAGACATGGTTCGGATCGGCAACGTACGCACTGACAGCCTGGGAAATCGTATCAGGCAATTGGGTCGTGACCCACGTGATGCCATCATCGGAGCGGATCAACGTTCCCTCGGTCGTGCCCGTTATCCACCAATGTCCGTTCGGTGTCCAACCCAGTTCAAACAGATAATCCGGGTTGCCGAGATCGGTCGATTTTACGGCGCATGTCTCGGGCGAAATACTGACGGCAAGATAACGGGTGTCGCCGGCCTGATTGCCGCCCAACGTTACCAGGCCGACCAGCGGCCCGTCCGCATCAACGAAGCGGACGGCACCGCGCAGAAACTCGCTGGCACTTCCGTCTGCCGGATCAAGGCCCAGTTTCCTGACATTGACTTCGCACTCGTGCCCACCACGCCGGACCTTCACCGAATGACGAACATCGTCAGCAGACACGGTGTAATGAGCGCCGAGGACGATGGCTCGTCGATCTGCGTCGGTTTTTACCACACGACCATTGGCGCTATCGATGACCCTGTTGCCGATGTAGAAGCGCCCCTGCGTGTCGGCACCAATGGCCAATAGAAGCCCGCCGTATCGGTCACGGCGATTTGCCTGTCATCAGCCAAGACGAACCGCAGGTACTCCGAGTACTTCTGGAAAATCGTCAGCCGACCGATCTCCAGCTTGTGTACCGGATTGTCTGCGCCTGAATTCGCCGCATCAGCGACGCTTGCCGCGCCCCCGAATGCAAACAAGGCTGCAGCGAGCGTAGTCTTGATCCATTTAGCGCACTGCATCGGATCCCCCTCGTCGGTCTCGCGCGGGTCAATATACGCTGCACAGGCGCGAACGATTCCTCTGTTTTCAGGCCAGGACGGCGGATCAACAACTCATCGCACGACCATCCTGCGCTCACACCCCATGCCGCGTCAGGAAATCCTTCACCGCGTCGAGCACGTCGTCGGTCCGCTCGCGGTGCGGCATGTGCCCGCACCGGCCGAGCAACAGATACGACGACGGCCCCGCGACGCGCGCGGCGATCCGCTTCGGATGCACGTCGGACCCGTATTCGTCGTCTTCGCCGTGAATCGCGAGCGTCGCGCATTGCACGCGCGGCAAATCCGCGTCGAGATTCCAGTCGCGAAACGCGGGCGACAGCCACGTGTCGACCCACGCGCGCAGCACCCATTCGGCCTTGTCGCCGTGATAACGCGCGAGCCGGTCGAGCTGGCCCGGTTCGTCGAACTGCTGCCCCGCATCGCGAATGCCGGCCAGCGTGCGATCCTCGACGAATGCCTGCGCGGCGATCGTCACGAGCGCACGGCAACGCGCCGGATAGGCAGCGGCACACCCGACCGCCATCCCGCCGCCGACGCTGTGCCCCAACGCGACGAACGCGTCGACATCGAGTTGGTCGAGCAATGCGGCGAACGCATGGTCGGCCTCGTCGCGCACGAACGTCGTGCCGAGTTTCCCCGGGTGCCGGTCCGAGCGGCCGAAACCGAGGCGGTCGTAGGCGATCACGTCGCGCTGCGTGACGCTCGCGAGCTGCGCGGGGAAGTCGCGCCACAGGTCGACGCAGCCGAGCGAATCGTGCAGCAGCACGATCGGCGCGGCCGGCTTAGGGGCGGCCGGCTCGGAGGCGGCCGGCTCGCCCGCACCCGCTGCCCGTTGCACCGGGCCGCCGCGCCACCGTTTCACGAAGAGGCGCCCTTGCGGCGTCTCGACGGTTGTCTCCTCGATCGGAATGTCGGTCATGTGCCTGTCGTCTGCATGAAAGCGGCCGCGCCTCGGCGGCCTTGCCGGATCCGGCGATGTTGGCCCGCGCCCGCGCCCAGCGTCAAGCAAGCCCCCACCGCCCGCGCGTTCATTCGGGCTGCGGCGGCAGATACTCCATCTGCGCCTCGTCGTACAGCCGGTAGATCAGCGCCTGCATCGCGCGGATGTCCTCCGATTCGTCGAGCATCCGCATGCTCATGATGATCGGCGACACGAGGTTCGGATCGTCGAGCGGCTTGTAGCTGATGTCGTCGCGCTTCAGCCCGTACACGCTGTGCGGCACCACCGACACACCCTCGCCCATCGCGACAAGACCGAGCGCGATCTGCAGTTCGCGCGTCTCGTAGATCTTGCGCGGCTGCAGCGCGCGATCGTGAAAGGCCGCGAGCACCTGGTCCGCATAACTCGGGCGCGGCGCCTTCGGAAAGATGATCAGCGTGTCGTTGACGAGATCGTGCAGCGACAGCACGGGCTTCGCGCTGTCGAGCACATGGCCGACCGGCAGCGCGACGATCATCCGCTCCTCGCGCAGCACGACGCGCCGCACGCTCGGGTCCTCGTGGCGGATGCGCCCGAACCCGACGTCGATGCGCCCTTCCTTCAGCGCCTTGATCTGGTCCATCGTCGACATCTCGTGCAGGCTCAGCTCGACGGCCGGATACTCGCTGCGAAAGCGCCGGATGATCTTCGGCAGCATCCCGTACAGTGTCGAGCCGACGAAGCCGACCGACATGCTGCGTTCGATCTTGCCGACCCGTTTCGTCATCGATTCGAGCTCGGTCGTCTGTGCGAGCAGCTGCACCGCGTGCGAATAGAAGAAGCGCCCCGCGTCGGTCAGCTTCAGCGGCCGCGCGTTGCGCTCGAACAGCGGCACGCCGAGCGCTTCCTCGAGCTGCTGGATCTGCCGGCTCAGCGGCGGCTGCGCGATATGCAGCCGTTCGGCCGCCCGCGTGAAATTCCGCTCTTCGGCAACCGCGACGAAGTAGCGGAGGTGTCTCAACTCCATGTTCGATGTCTCCCGGACAGCGATCCGGCGGTCAACCCCGGCCGGACGATGTCGTCACGATACCGCAGGCGGCGCGATCCGCCACGCACGGCCCCCGCCCGGCGCCGCCCAAAGCAAAACGGGAAGCCCGCGAGCTTCCCGTTGCCTGATCGACGCCGCGGCACGGCGGCGTCACGCGCCGTCCGTCACACCTCGGTCGCGTAGAGCGCGTCGCGCTGGGCGTCGCTCAGCGAGTCGAGCGGCACGTCCGGCAGCTGGTAGCAGATCATCGTGCCGTACAGTTCCGCGAGGCAATTGCTGCCGGCATCGAGCGCGTAGCCGTCCTCGCCGTCGGGCGCCGGCGGGTACACTTCGCGCCACGCGTTGATCGCGGCTTCGATTCGCACGATGGAAACGGGTCCGGCCTTCCGCTCGGCGGGTGATGCGCTCATGGATTCCTCTGGGTTGCGCGCTCCGCGGGCCGTATCGGCCCGGATGGAACGATGAAAACGCCGGGCATCTCGCCGGCCGCCGCACCGCGCGCGCGCCGGATGCCGATCCGCGCTGCGCGCCCCGCGCCGGCCGGGCCATGGCCCGGTAGGGTCGGGCAATATAACCGGCTTTGACCCCGTGCAGGCAAAAGCCGGGCAAAAAAAACGGGAGGCGCGCGGCTTCCCGTTTCGTCGCATGCCGCGCGGCTGTACGCCGCGCCCGCGTCAGCCCGCGGTTTCGCGGTTCGCCACCGGCTGCCGCTGCGCGCCGCGGCTCGCGGCGATCCACGGCGCGATTTCCATGTCCTCGTAGCGCACGAAACGGCTTTTCTTCAGGAACCGGAAGCCGAGCCACACGACGAGGAACAGCGGAATGCCGACATAGGTCGCGGCCACGCCAGCCCAGTCGATCCGGTTCGCGAGGAACGCCTGATAGTCCTGCCCGAGCGCGATCACGAGGCACAGCACGAACGCGAACAGCGGGCCGAACGGGAACCACTTCGACTGGTACGGCAGCTGGTCGAGCGCGTAGCCCTGCTTCACGTAGCCCTTGCGGAACCGGTAGTGGCTCACCGCGATGCCGAGCCATGCGATGAAGCCCGTCATCCCCGACGTGTTCAGCAGCCACAGGTACACGGTCTTGTCGCCGTACAGCGACGTGAAGAAGCACAGCGCGCCGACGGCCGTCGTCGCGTACAGCGCGTTGCGCGGCACGCCGCCGCGCGACAACTTCGCGAAAATCCTCGGCGCACGGCCTTCGGTCGCGAGGTTGTAGAGCATCCGCGTCGACGCGTACATGCCCGAGTTGCCGGCCGACAGCACGGCCGTGAGGATCACCGCGTTCATCACGCCGGCCGCGAATGCGAGGCCCGCGTGGCGAAACACGAGCGTGAACGGGCTCACGCCGATGTCGGTCACGTCCGTCTTCAGCAGGTTCGGGTCGGTGTAGGGAATCAGCACGCCGATCACGAAGATCGCGAACACGTAGAACAGCAGGATCCGCCAGAACACCTGGCGCACCGCGCGCGGGATCGTCGTGCGCGGGTTTTCCGATTCGCCGGCCGCGACGCCGATCAGCTCGGTGCCCTGGAACGAGAAGCCGGCGATCATCGCGACGCCCATCAACGCCGGCAGGCCGCCCGCGAACGGGGCGTCGCCGATCGTCAGGTTGCCCCAGCCGTTGCTCGGCGCGCCCTTCAGAATGCCGAAGATCATCAGCAGGCCGACGCCGATGAACGCGACCACCGTGACGACCTTGATCAGCGCGAACCAGTATTCGGCCTCCCCGAAGCCGCGCACGGTCAGCGCGTTGAGCAGGAACATCACGCCGAGGAACGCCGCGCTCCACCACACGCCGGGCACGTCCGGAAACCAGTAATGCATCACGAGCTGCGCGGCGACGAGCTCCACCGCGATCGTCACGGCCCAGTTGTACCAGTAGTTCCAGCCGAGCGCGAAACCGAAGCCCTCGTCCACGTATTTCGCGCCGTAGGTCGCGAACGAGCCCGACACCGGCATGAACGCGGCCATTTCGCCGAGGCTCGTCATCAGGAAGTAGACCATCAGGCCGATCAGCATGTACGCGACCATCGCGCCGCCGGGGCCGGCCTGCGAGATCGACGCGCCGGACGCGACGAACAGGCCCGTGCCGATCGAGCCGCCGATGGCGATCATCGTCAGGTGGCGCGCCTTCAGCGCGCGATGAAGCTTGGGTGGGTTCGCGGACGAACCGGGTTGGTCGGATTTCGGAAGTGCGGACATAAACGAGACGAACGTTGAGCGGGCCGGCATCCGTAGCCGGCGCATGCGGAATCGGAGCGCGGGGCGCGTCCTGCGATGCATTCGATGCGGCCCCGATACGCGTTGCGCGGCGGGCGCCTGCGGCGAAGCGCGGATTCTACCTGATTCGTCACGGGGGCAGCTCAGGTGCCGCCGCCCGCGGCCGCTCCGGAGATTTCGCAGAATCAAGGGGTTGGCCGCGTCGCGACCGGGCCGGCCGGGCCGTCGCCGCGCGCCGGTGCAAAAAACCATGCGCGCCGGGTGGTCATCCAGTTTTCCGCTGCCACGGTGTTTCTCCGCTGCCTTGTCGCAATCCGCCAGCTACCGCGACGGCACACATAATCGCCGGGTAATCACGGGATTATTCAGACAAAATGACCGATATCGGCAATTGATTCAAATCAAATCACCCGCACCTAAAGCGGTAACGATGCGTAACCGTTTCAAATCGCCGCCCGGGCATGCATCTTTTGCATGCGCACACGAATGCCGCGAATTCGCGAGATAATGCGGCCCGATTCGAAATCAACAGCGAGCGGAATCGCCAACGACGCGATATCCGCCGCCCGCCGCCCTCGAGGATGAAGTCATTCACGCTGCCCGCCACGCTGCGCCGCCATACGGCGTCGATCGTGGCACGCATTCTGTCGCCCCGCGGCGTGCTCGTTGCGGGGATTTTGCTGCTGATGTTCAGCTGGGGGCTTTCCACGGCGCTTTTAATCGAGGCGCGGCGCGATGCATATGACCATGCGGTCGAAAATGCACGCAACCTGATGCTGCTGATCGAACGCGATATCGCGCGCAATATCGAGCTCTACGATTTGTCGCTGCAGAACGTCCTCGACGGCGTGGCCGATCCGGAACTGACGACATTGCCGCCCCGCCAGCGCCATCGGCTGCTGTTCGACCGCGCCGCCACCGGCGAATATCTCGGGTCGCTGTTCGTGATGGATGCGCACGGCAATATCGTGATCGATTCGAGCGCATCGCCCGCGCGGCAAGGCAACTTTGCGGATCGCGACTATTTCGCCGTGCACCGCAACGATGTCGCGCAGGGCCTCTATATCAGTCGGCCGTACGCATCCCGGCTGCGCGGCGGCGCGCTGACGATCGCGCTCAGCCGCCGGATCACGCTGCCCGACGGCTCGTTCGGCGGCATCGTCGTCGGCACGCTCAGCATCGACTACTTCCGCGCGCTGCTCGACGGCCTCGCGGTCGGCAAGCACGGGAGCGCGGCCATCGCCGAGCTCAACGGCACGCTCGTGAGCCGACTGCCCTACGACGCGCGCGTGGTCGGCATCGACCTGCGCGGGTCGCCGCTGTTCATCGAGGCGCTGCGCAGGCAGGAAGGCGTGCTGTCGGGCGTCGGCAGCATCGACGGCGTGCGGCGCGTCTATGTTTACAAGCATCTTGCCGGCCTGCCGCTGATCGTCGACGTCGCGCCCGCCGAGGTCGACATCTACGCGTCGTGGCACCACCGCGCGATCTGGACCGTCGTGCTGATGTGCCTGTTCACCGGATTCATCGCGTGGGGGTCGCTGGCGCTGTCGCGCGAACTGAAGCGCCGGCAGGTCGCCGAATCGAAGCTGTACCGGCTCGCGCACACCGATGCGCTGACGGGCCTCGACAACCGCGGCACGTTCGACACCGTGCTCACGAAGGAGGCGCAGCGTGCGTCACGCAGCGGCCGCCCGCTGTCGGTGCTGTTCGTCGACGTCGATCACTTCAAGGCGTTCAACGACTACTACGGCCATCCGGCCGGCGACGACGTGCTGCGGCGCGTCGCGCAAACCGCGTCGCGCTGCCTGCGTCGCGACAGCGATCACGTCGCGCGCTACGGCGGCGAAGAATTCGTCGTCACGCTGCCCGACACCGATGCGCAAGGCGCGGTGACCGTCGCCGAAGGTATCCGGCGCGCGATCGCGGAGCTCGGCATCGAGCACGTGAAAAGCCCGTACGGACGTGTCACGGCGAGCATCGGCGCGGCGACCGCCGCTGACGGCCGCCTGAATGCCGCGACGCTGCTGCAGCGTGCCGACGAGGCGCTGTACCGGGCGAAGTCCGGCGGACGCAACCGCGTGCTGGAAGCGCTGCCGGGCACCGCGGACGCATGACAGTGCGCTGACGTGACGCGAAGCCGCGCGGCGGCCGGCTCCGCCGACGACCGCGCCCGTGGACAGCCCTGCCGCGTTCGGCTAGCGTTACGTCTGCTGCGCACGCGGCGCGGCGCCGGCCCGCGCAGGCCGCGATGCGCGTTCCGGCCACTCCAGCTCCGCCATGACCACCCCGTTCCCTGCCCGGCTGCCGCCGCTCCTGCGCAACGCGCTCCGCCCGCTGCTCGACCCGTACCGCCGCTACCGGCACGCGAAGCTGATCCATGCGGCGCGCGTCGCGCTCGCGATTCTCGTGTCGATCGCGCTGTCCACCGGCCTGAACGTGCCGCACGGCGAGTGGTCGACGATTACCGTGCTGATCGTCGTCGGCGGGCTGCAGCATCACGGCAACATCCGCAAGAAGGCGGCCGAGCGCGCGCTCGGCACGTCGATCGGCGCGCTCGCGGGGCTCGGGCTGATCCTGCTGTATTCCGCCGCGCACGCGCCGATCGCGATCTACCTGCTGATGGCGCTCGCGTGCGGCGTCTGCGCGTATCACGCGATCGGCAAGGCCGGCTATATCGCGCTGCTGTCGGCGATCACGATGGTGATCGTCGCCGGGCACGGCGACAACGAGATCGTCGACGGCCTGTGGCGCGCGGTGAACGTGCTGATCGGCATCGCGATCGCGCTGGCGTTCTCGTTCGCGCTGCCGCTCTACGCGACCTATTCGTGGCGCTACAAGCTCGCCGACGCGCTGCGCGCGTGCGCGGCCGTGCATGCGCGGGTCGCGGGCGACCGCCAGGTGAGCGACGACGCGCACCTGAAGGAAATGGCCGCGCTGAGCGCGCTGCTCGTGCAGTTGCGCTCGCTGATGCCGTCGGTGTCGAAGGAATGCGAGACGTCGATGACGCAGCTCGAGGCGATCCAGCGCAGCCTGCGCCTGTGCATCGGCTACCTGGAGATCCTGTCGAGCGCGGTGCCGGCCCGCGACGACCTCGCGGCCCGCGAATACATGCGCGTCGACATGAAGGCCGTGAACCGGCGCATCCGCGATACGCTGGTGGGCGCGAGCCGCGCGCTCAAGTTCGGCACGCCGAGCCGGCTCGCGCCGCGCCGCCGGCCGGCCGAGCCAGCGCACGACGCACCGCCGCCGCAGCTGTCCGGCTACGTGTCGATCACGGCCAAGCTGGCCGGCGAAGTCGACCAGTTGCGCGAGAAGCTGCTCGATACCGCCCAGTCGTGGAATATCTGACGCTCGCGGGCATCCGGGCTTTACGCCGGCGTCTTTCATATTCCTTTCGGCGCGACACACCGGCATCCCGACCGCTGCAGCCCGGCCGATCCGGCCCCGGAAACACGGCCGGCGTCCGCGCTCATCGGCGCCTGATTTGCCGTGATTTCGCGCCGTCCCGGGCGGCGTTCTCCACCCGGTTAACCGCCCGTCAGGCCCGCCGCGACAGGCCCGGCGACGGTTCCGGACAAAAATCAACCCTTGCCCCAACCTCCCGGACAGCCGATACTCGCATATTCCGCGAAATACGATCCCACCGGCTTCAATCCACGGTAATTCCTATGAGCACGATTCTCGAAAGCCTCCCGACCGGCCAGAAGGTCGGTATCGCCTTCTCCGGCGGCCTGGACACCAGCGCAGCGCTGCACTGGATGAAACTCAAGGGCGCCGTCCCGTACGCATACACGGCGAACCTCGGCCAGCCCGACGAAGACGATTACGACGCGATCCCGAAACGCGCGATCGAATACGGCGCAGCCGGCGCCCGCCTGATCGACTGCCGCGCGCAGCTCGTCGCAGAAGGCATCGCGGCGCTGCAAAGCGGTGCGTTCCACATCACGACGGCCGGCGTCACGTACTTCAACACCACGCCGATCGGCCGCGCCGTGACGGGCACGATGCTCGTCGCCGCGATGAAGGAAGACGGCGTCAACATCTGGGGCGACGGCAGCACGTACAAGGGCAACGACATCGAGCGCTTCTACCGCTACGGCCTGCTCGTGAACCCGGATCTGAAGATCTACAAGCCGTGGCTCGACCAGACGTTCATCGACGAGCTCGGCGGCCGTGCCGAAATGTCCGAGTTCATGAACCAGGCCGGTTTCGCATACAAGATGTCGGCCGAGAAGGCCTACTCGACCGATTCGAACCTGCTCGGCGCGACGCACGAAGCGAAGGATCTCGAAAGCCTCGAGAGCGGCATCAAGATCGTGAACCCGATCATGGGCGTCGCGTTCTGGCGCGACGACGTCAAGATCGCCGCGGAAGAAGTGACGGTGCGCTTCGAAGCCGGCCAGCCGGTCGCGCTGAACGGCGTCGAGTTCACCGACCCGGTCGAGCTGCTGCTGGAAGCGAACCGCATCGGCGGCCGTCACGGCCTCGGCATGAGCGACCAGATCGAAAACCGGATCATCGAGGCGAAGAGCCGCGGCATCTACGAAGCCCCGGGCCTCGCGCTGCTGTACATCGCATACGAGCGTCTCGTCACCGGCATCCACAACGAAGACACGATCGAGCAGTACCGCGAGAACGGCCGCCGTCTCGGCCGCCTGCTGTACCAGGGCCGCTGGTTCGACCCGCAGGCGATCATGCTGCGTGAAACGGCCCAGCGCTGGGTCGCGCGCGCGATCACCGGCGAAGTGAAGATCGAACTGCGCCGCGGCAACGACTACTCGATCCTGAGCACGAAGTCGCCGAACCTCACGTACCAGCCGGAACGCCTGTCGATGGAGAAGGTGGCATCGACGTTCTCGCCGCGCGACCGGATCGGCCAGCTGACGATGCGCAACCTCGACATCACCGATACGCGCGACAAGCTGCGCGTGTATTCGCAAGTCGGGCTGCTGACGCCGGGCGAAGCATCGGCGCTGCCGCAGATCAAGGGCGACGACAAGTAAGTCGCGTCGCTCGACGCCGTGCCGCATCGCTGGATGCGGCACGGCCGGACAGGCTGCGCGGGTCGATCCTCTTCTTCACGCACGCAGCCTGCCGCTCCCTTCCTCTCCCCCGCCTTTCCGCTTCCCCTTCCGCAGTTGCATCACGCCGCGTAGCGCACCAACGGCACTGCGCCGCCGCACCAGTCATGGCAAGCTGCGAGTCGTTCGATTTCTTCGTCGACTCATGACCACCCTGACCGTCATCCACCTGAACGGCCCGATCAACAGCGGCAAGACGACGATCGGTCTCGCGCTCACCCGCATGCTGCCCGATGCGCGCTTCATCGACGGCGACGATCACGATGCGCCCGAAGACGCACCGTTCGACGTGCAGTGGGCGATCGCGCTCGAGCGTCTCGTCACGCAGATCGCGAATGCGCGCGAGCGTCATCTGGTCATCGCCTATCCGATCGGCGACACGGAATTCGGGCGGCTGCGCGCCGCCTGCGAAGCGCGCGATGCGCGGTTGTTCGTCGTGACGCTTGCGCCGCCCGAAGCGATCGCGTCGTCGAATCGCGGCTCGCGCGCGCTGACGGACTGGGAGCGGAGCCGGATCGCCGAGATGTATCGCGAAGGTTATGCGTCGCGGCCATTCAGCCAGATGGTGCTCGATACGTCGGACGCGACGCCCGACGCCTGTGCGGCGCGTATCGCGCGGCACGTCGCTGCGACGGCGTCGTAGAGCGGCACGACGGTCACCGTCACGGCGAACGGCACGACCGGAACCTTCACGATGGATTCGAGCTTCGTCGGCGAGCGTTTCTGTTTCAGGGCCGGTGATGTCGACCGGACGGCTGTGTCCGGCACGCCGCCGACGACGCCCGGCACGGTCGTGAAATTCCATGCGCTGACGCTCACGCACAGCTGATCGTGCCTCCCGGTGCACGAAGCCGGGCGGGCTCGCGATACGCGCCGTCCCGGCGCACCGGCCGCGCCTACGAGTGATGCCGCACGCCCGGCACGGCCGCTTCCTTCTCGCCCTTGCGGCTCAGCATCAGCGTGACGACCGCCGACACCGCGAGCGTGCCCGCCACCACGTAGAGCCCCGTGGCATAACCACCCGTCACGTGCTTCAGCCAGCCGATCGCGAACGGCCCGACGAACCCGCCGAGGTTGCCGATCGAGTTGATCATCGCGATGCCGGCCGCCGCGCCGGCACCCGACAGGAACGCGCTCGGCATCGCCCACAGCGGCGCCTTCGCGGCACTGATCCCGATGTTGACGACGACCAGCGCGAGCACGGTGAGCAGCGCGGTGCCCGCCTGCCCCGCAAACACGAAGCCGATGCACGCGAGCACGCACGGAATCACGACGTGCCAGGTGCGCTCGCCGCTGCGATCCGAATGCCGCGCCCAGGCGATCATTGCGACGACCGCGGCAATGCTCGGGATGCCGGTGAGCAGGCCCGTCTGCAGCGCGGTGAAGCCGAACTGCTTGACCATCAATGGCGCCCACAGGCCAAGCGTGTACAGCCCCGCCGACGTGCCGAAATAGATCAGCGCAAGCGCCAGCACGCGCGGATCGCGCAGCGCCTGCCACGCGCCGGCGGTATGCCCGGCATGCGTGTGGCGCGCATCGGCTTCGGCTTTCAGCTTCGCGACCAGCCAGTCGCGCTCGTCCGCCCGCAGCCATCCGGCCTGCGACGGCGAATCGGTCAGGCACCTGAGCACGACGAAGCCGAGCGCGACCGCCGGCAGCGCTTCGACGATGTACAGCATCTGCCAGTCGGCGAGCCCGAACATCGGCGGCATCTGCATGATCGCGCCCGACAGCGGCGAACCGATCGCAGTCGAGATCGGCGCGGCCGCCATGAACCACGCGGCGGCCACCGCGCGCTGCTTCGCGGGAAACCACAGGCTCAGGTACAGGATGATGCCGGGGAAGAATCCGGCCTCGGCCATGCCGAGCAGGAAGCGCAGCACGTAGAAGCTCGTCGGCCCGGCCGCGAATGCGGACACGGCCGACACGATCCCCCACGTGACCATCACGCGTGCGATCCAGATGCGCGCGCCGACGCGATGCAGAATCAGGTTGGACGGCACTTCGAACAGGAAGTAGCCGATGAAGAACAGGCCGCCGCCGAACCCGAACGCGGTCGGCGACAGGCCGATCGCCTTGTTCATCGTCATCGCGGCAAAGCCGACGTTGACGCGATCGAGAAAGCTGACGAAATAAAGCAGCATCACGAACGGAATGATGCGCCACATCAGTTTCCGCGCGACGCGGGTTTCCAGATTCGCTTGCATGTGTCTCCTCCTTCGAGGTCGAGCCGTGCTCTGTCCGTGAATGCTTGCCGGCGCCGCTGCGAAGCGGGCGGGCAGGCACCCGGCTCGCGTCGGATGCGCGAGTCGCGGGCAGGAAAACGAGAACGATGAACGGGCGACGGCCGCTTACCGGCTGCGCACGCGCGCCGCCGCTACGTCGCGGCCCGCCCGCCCATCGCCGCCCGTGTCGTCAGGCGGCGATCGCCGCGTTCGCGACACGCTCGCAGACAGCCGCCGTCACCTGCGCGGTCGTCGCGCTGCCGCCGAGATCGCGCGTGTGCAACGACGGGTCGGACGTCACCGCCTCGATCGCCTGCATCACGCGCGCGGCGGCTTCCGCTTCGCCGAGGTGGTCGAGCAGCATCACGACCGACCAGAACGTGCCGACCGGATTCGCGAGCCCCTTGCCCATGATGTCGAACGCGGAGCCGTGGATCGGCTCGAACATCGACGGATAACGACGCTCGGGATCGATGTTGCCGGTCGGTGCGATGCCGAGGCTGCCGGCGAGCGCGGCCGCGAGATCGCTGAGGATGTCCGCGTGCAGGTTGGTCGCGACGATCGTGTCGAGCGACGCCGGCCGGTTGACCATGCGCGCGGTCGCCGCGTCGACAAGCTCCTTGTCCCACGTCACGTCGGGAAACTCCTGCGCGACCTGCTTCGCGATCTCGTCCCACATCACCATCGCGTGCCGCTGCGCGTTGCTCTTGGTGATCACGGTCAGCAGCTTGCGCGGGCGCGACTGCGCGAGCCGGAACGCGAAGCGCATGATGCGTTCGACGCCGGCGCGCGTGAGGATCGACACGTCGGTCGCGGCCTCGATCGGATGGCCCTGGTGCACGCGGCCGCCGACGCCCGCATATTCGCCCTCGGAGTTCTCGCGGACGATCACCCAGTTCAGGTCGCCGGGCCCGCAGCGCTTCAGCGGCGCGTCGATACCGGGCAGGATGCGCGTCGGGCGCACGTTCGCATACTGGTCGAAGCCCTGGCAGATCTTCAGGCGCAGCCCCCACAGCGTCACGTGGTCGGGCACGTCGGGGTCACCCGCCGAGCCGAACAGGATCGCGTCCTTGCCGCGCAGCGCGTCGAGGCCGTCGGCCGGCATCATCGCGCCGTGCTCGCGGTAATGATCGGCGCCCCAGTCGAAATCCTCGAACTCGAACGCGAAGCGGTCGCTGCCGCGGGCCAGCGCTTCCAGCACCTGCTTGCCGGCCGGCACCACTTCCTTGCCGATCCCGTCGCCGGGAATCGTTGCGATACGGTAGGTCTTCATGCGCACATCCTCGATTGATCGTCAGCGTGAAGGCACTTTACCGAACCGGGAGTGCAGGAACCGGTGCTAGACTCAAAGCATCTTTAACTTGAATTCATGAATCCCGTCATGGCGGATACCGTCCAGCCGGCCGATCTCGGCTTCTTCTCGACGCTCGCCGCCTCAGGCAGCCTCAGCGCGGCCGCGCGCGAACTCGGGCTGACCGCGGCGGCCGTCAGCAAGCGGCTCACGCAGATGGAGCGGCGCGCGGGCGTCACGCTGGTGAACCGCACGACGCGGCGGATGATGCTGACGCCGGAAGGCGACGTGTTTCTCGACTACGCGCGCCGGATCCTCGACCAGATGGACGAACTCGGCGAGCTGCTCGGCAGCGCGAAGCAGCGCCCGAAGGGGTTGCTGCGCGTGAATGCGACGCTCGGTTTCGGGCGCAGCCACGTCGGCCCGGCGATTTCGCGCTTCGTCGCGCGGTATCCGGAAGTGTCGGTGCAACTGCAGTTGTCGGTGATGCCGCCGCCGCTCACCGACGACACGTTCGACGTGTGCATCCGCTTCGGCGAGCCGCCCGATTCGCGCGTCGTCGCGCGGCGGCTCGCGCCGAACCGCCGGCTGCTGTGCGCGTCGCCCGCCTATCTCGCGCGGCACGGCACCCCGGGCGCGCCGCACGACCTGACGCGGCACAACTGCATCGGCATCCGCCAGGGGGACGAGGGTTACGGCGTCTGGCGCCTGACGAGCGGGCGCGGCACGGCGCGTAATACGGAAGCCGTGCGGATCAACGGCAACCTGACGACGAACGACGGCGAGATCGCCGTGAAGTGGGCACTCGACGGGCACGGAATCCTGATGCGCGCGGAATGGGATCTGCGCGACTACCTCGCCGACGGCCGCCTGGTCGTCGTGCTGCCCGATCATGAAACGCCGGGCGCCGACATTTATGCGGTGTATGCGCAGCGTCACCAGATGTCCGCGCGGATTCGGGCGTTCGTGGATTTTCTGGCGGCGGAGCTGGGGCGGTTGAGGACGGTGTAGGAATCGGCACGGCACGCCCGGTGTCTCCGCGCACACGGCACGGAAACAAGAATGCCAGTATTTTGGCTATTTATTTGAGAAATAGCCAAAATATTGGCATACCGCATAGTCGACCAGCCCACGAGACACCGATGAACCGCACCGATTGTGCTAATATTCTGGTATTTCCGTTAGCAAAACGTTGAAATATTAGCCTCATGGCAAAGAAGACCGCCCCGCTCCTGCCGGTATCGAACCAGCTGCTCGCCGAATTCGGCGAGCGGCTGAAACTTGCGCGCCTGCGCCGGAAACTGACGGCCAAGCAGGTCGCGGAACGCGCCGGCATGTCGCCGATGACGCTCCGTTCACTCGAAGCCGGCGGGTCGGGCGTCACCATGGGCGCGTATCTGTCCGTCATGCAGGTCCTGGGGCTCCAGAACGATCTGGAAAATCTCGCTGCCACGGACGAATTCGGCCGCCAGCTTCAAGACGCGCGGCTCGTCAAACCGCGGCCCGATCGACGAACCGTGCCGCCGCCGTCTTCTGCCGCAGCATCGGAGCCCAAACGGCGCAATCGTGCAACCGCGTCTTCCACCACGAAAGCGACCGACACAGGCAGCGCCGCCTCCGACACCACCGACCACGGCGATGTCCGCGGCACGACGGCGGCCGACCTTGCCGCATTGCTGAAGCCGGCACGAAAGCGGCATGGGGAGCATCGAGGGAAATGACGACGATCGGTATCTACGCAGATTGGGACGGTTTGGCGGAACCGCAAAAGCTCGGACTCCTGCACAGCCGCAAGACGCGGGCGAGCGAGCGGTTCGAGTTCCAGTATGCGTCTGCCGCGCTGGCGGCACCCGAATTCGCGAACGTGCAGATCGATCCGGCAATCGGTTGCTTCGACGGCCCCCAATACCCGGCCCCACCGCGAGAGACGTTCGGCGCCTTCGCCGACTCCAGCCCCGATCGATGGGGCCGCATGCTGATGGATCGCAGGCTGGAGCGTGACATTCGCGCCGGCCTGCGACCGAAAGGCACTCGCCTGCACGAGTCGGACTACCTGCTTGGCGTGCACGACCTGTACCGTGTCGGCGCATTGCGTTACAAGCTCGACGACACCGGAGAATTCCTCGACGACCGTCACGATCTTGCCGCACCGCCGTTTGCCGAGATCCGTGAACTGGAGCGCGCGAGTCGCGCGCTGGAGGAAGACGTCGACAATACCGCCCCGAATGGCCGCGACTGGCTGTCGATGCTCATCGCCCCCGGCGGCTCGCTCGGCGGCGCAAGACCCAAGGCAAGCGTGGCCGACGATCAAGGCCGCCTTTATATCGCGAAGTTTCCGAGCGCGCGCGACGACTACGACGTCGGCGGTTGGGAGATGGTCGTCAATGCGCTGGCGGTGGGTTGCGGCCTCAACGTCGCGCACGCCGAAGCACGAAAATTCGCCAGCGAGCATCACTGCTTCCTGGTTCGGCGATTCGATCGGACGGCGGAGGGCCGACGCCTGCATTTCGCGTCGGCGATGACCATGACCAACCACGTCGACGGCGACGACGCGTCGACTGGCGTCAGCTATCTTGAACTGGCCGAAGTGCTCATGCGGCACGGCGCGCAGCCGAACGCCGACTTGCGCGAGCTGTGGGCGCGAATCGTCTTCAACTTGCTGGTCTCGAACACCGACGATCATCTTCGCAATCACGGCTTCATTCTGGTACCGGGTGCGGGGTGGCGGCTCTCGGCAGCCTACGACATGAACCCTGTCGCCGTCGCCGACGGGCTCAAACTCAACATTACGGAAGCCGACAACGCTCTCGACCTCGAACTTGCCCGCGAGGTATGCGAATATTTTCGGCTCAAGCTACAGGACGCCGACGAGATCATCGCCGACTTCAGCAGCATCGTCGGCCAATGGAGAACGCTTGCGACACGGCTCGCGCTCCCTGCAAGGGAACAGGAACGCATGGCCGGCGCGTTCCATCTCGCGAGCGCTTGATCGCGCTACATCCATCGCGCCTCCTTCACACCATCGCGGCCTCACTACCCTCGCGATCGTCGACCTCGATCGTTTCCGGCACCGGCCGCCGTACGACGCCCGCCGCAACGACCAGCCCCTCCCCGCTTCGCGACGCTTCCGAGAACCGCTCGACCATCCAGTCGACGAACGCGCGCACGCCGGGCGACACATGCGGGCGCTTCACGTACACGGCCGACACCGCGATCGCACCCGGCCGCCAGCACGGCAGCACTTCCCGCAACCGCCCCGCGTCGATCAGCGGCTGCGCGGCGACGCGCGGCGGCTGGATCAGCCCGAGGCCATGCACGCCGCACGCCAGGTACGCCCGCTCGTCCTCCACACTGACGATCCCGTCGAGCCGCACCTTGCGCACCGCGCCATCGACGAGGAACTCGAGTTCGGCCGTACGCTGCCCCGGAACCGGCGACGTGCCGACCGCACGATGCACGGCCAGATCGTCGAGCGTGCGCGGCGCGCCGTGGCGGTCGAGATACGCGGGGCTCGCGCATGTCACGCGCTCGAGCGTGCCGAGCCGGCGCGCAACGAGCGACGAATCGGGCAGTTCGCCAAGCTGGACGCTGCAGTCGATCGCGTCGCCGATGCGATCGGCCGGGCGCCCGGATACGCCCAGCGTCAGCGCCAGATCGGGATGCCGCGCATGGAACTCGCCGAGCGCCGGCAGCACGATCGCGTCCGCGACCGCCGCCGGCAGCTCGACGCGCAGCGGCCCGCTCGGGTGCAGCGCGGCGCCGCGAATGCTGGCCTCGAGCTCGTCGACGTCGGCCGTGATGCGCACGCAGCGCCGGTAATACGCGTCGCCTTCGGGCGTCGCCCGCAGCGCGCGCGTCGTACGCACCAGCAACGGCATGCCGAGTGCCGTTTCGAGCTCCTGCACGGTCCGCGTCGCGGTGGCGCGCGAAATGCCGAGCGCCTGCGCCGCACGCGTAAAGCTGTTCATTTCGACGATGCGCGTGAAGATGCGCATCGCGCGGATCGGATTGTCCACCGGACACCCCTGCATGTTTGCCGCAAGCCGCGGCGCACGCTTGCGCGCCCGCCGTGCCTGCGTATCGAGGAACGCCGCGCCGCCGGCGCGGCAGACGGTTCAGCCGTTCGCCGCCGCGGCGCGGCGCGCCGGGTCGTCGAGCAGCCGTTGCGCCAGCGCGAGTGCGTCGTCGCGGGTGGCGGCCGCGTTCAGCGGATAACCCCAGACCTTCTCGAACGCGCCCGAGAACGCGTCGAGCGCCACGCGCCGCGCGGCGTCGGGCTCGATCGCGATCATCGCGGGAATCCATTCGCGCGACTGCGCGCGGTTGGCCTTGCTCCACTTCGCGAGCTGCTTGCGCAACTCGTGATCGTCGGCGCCGCGGTCATCGCCGGACGGCGCATCGTCGGTCAGAAGAACGAACGGTTCGCGACGCGCGAGCAACGCGTCGAGCTCGGCGATCAGGCTGGCGGGGTCGGTGTGCGTCGAACCGGTGTAACGCAACCAGACAAACGGGAATTCGGTCGTGGTGATGTGCATGTCGGCCTCCAGATGAGAACGATTCTCATTTTATGGATCGAGGCCCACGGCGTCATTTATCGTCCCGGCCAACCGCTTGCTCGATCCGGCCAATCGCGCCCGGATGGTGCGGATCGCGCGAGTCGCACCGTTCAGCGTTGCCGGTCGGTCAGGAATTGCGTCGGCGACTTGCCGGTCGCCTTGCGGAACATCGTCACGAAGCTGCTCGCGCTCTCGTAGCCGAGATCGATCGCGATCTGGTGCACGCGGCGGCCGGTCGTCAGCATCCGCAGCGACAGCGCGACGTGCAGCCTCCGGCGCCAGTCGCCGAGGCTCATCCCGAGTTCCTTCGCCGCGAGCCGCGTCAGGCTGCGCTCGCTGATGCCCGCGCGCCGCGCGAGTTCGGCCAGCGGCGACTTGTCGGCCGGATCGGCGAGCAGATGGTCGATCAGCTTGCGCAGCCGGCGATCGGCGGGCATCGGCAGGTACAGGTCCTCGACCGGTGCGGCGACGAGTTCGTCGAGCAGCGTCGCCATCAGCCGCCCCTGCGGCCCGTCGACGTCGTACAGGTTCGGAAAGCTCGCCGCCTTCAGCAACAGTTCGCGCAGCAGCGGCGACACCGACAGCGTGCAGCAACGCGCGGGGAGGTCGAGGGCGGCATCCGGTTCGACCAGCACCGCGTAGAACGTCGCGCCGGCCGAGCCGCGCGCCGCGTGCGGGACGTCGCCCGGAATCCATACCGTGCATTGCGGCGGCGCGCTCCACACGCCGCCGTCGATCTCGCAATAGATGACGCCGCTCAGCGTGTAGAGCAACTGCGCCTGCGGATGGCTGTGCCGCTCGAGCCGCCATTCGGGCTCGACGACCGAGCCGCCGAACACGACGAGCGGACGCGGCACGTGGAAGACTTCGTCATCCGCTGCGGGATCGGTGGTCGGAGGAAGCTGGCGCATGAAACGGTGGACGATGGAGGAAGCCGGACGCCCTGCCCGCGCGTCCTTTCGTGCTTATACCAGAAAGGCGCCGGCGCGGCCCTGCCGCTAGGGCGGGTGTCCGTGCGGCGTCTGCAGCCGCCTGCCGAAGCGAATACAATGCCCCGATCCCCCGCCGCCGCACCCACCTGCCGGAGCCGTCATGTTCGACCTGACCACGCTGACCACCTTCACGGCCGTCGTCCTGGGCCTGTTCCTGATTCCCGGCCCCGCCGTGCTGCTCGTGCTGAGCCGCACCGTGCAGGGCGGCCGCAAGACCGGCATCCTGACCGGCCTCGGCGTCGCCAGCGGCGACTTCGTGCATACGCTGTTCGCGGCCGTCGGCCTGTCGGCGCTGCTGATGACGTCGGCGCTCGCGTTCAATGTCGTGAAGGTGATCGGCGCCGCGTACCTGATCTATCTCGGCGTGCGCGCGCTGCTGGAGAAGCAGTCCGATCCGTCGCTGCCGAGCGTATCGCCCGTCACGCCGCTCAAGGCGTACCTGCAGGCGATTCCCGCCGAGGTGCTGAATCCGAAGACCGCGCTGTTCTTCCTCGCGTTCATGCCGCAATTCGTGCATCCGGAACGCGGCTCGACGTTCGTGCAGTTCGCGGTGCTCGGGCTGATCTTCGTCGTGCTCAGCTCGCTCTACACGACATTGATCGCCTGCTCGATCCGTCCGCTCGGCCGCATCGTGAAGCGGCTCACGTGGCTCACGCGCTGGCAGGGGAAGATCATCGGCTCGATCTTCATCGCGCTCGGGCTGCGCGTGGCCGTGCAGCAGCGCTGACACGCGCGGCCGCATGACGTCCGCCGCCCCGCCCGCCGGCGAAGCGCTCTACACCGACCCGCGCCTCGTCGCGGTCTACGACCTGTTCAACGCGGGCGATCGGGATTTCGCGTTCTACGCGTCCGTGATCGGCACCGCACGCCGACGCATCCTCGACCTCGGCTGCGGCACCGGCACGTTCGCGCGCCGGCTCGCGGCAGCCGGGCACGACGTCACGGCGATCGATCCCGCGCCGGCGATGATCGAATACGCCCGACGCCAGCCGGGCGCCGACGCGGTCCACTGGCTTGCGTGCGGGCTCGACGGCCTGCCGCCCGACGCGCCGCCGTTCGATGCGGTCGTGATGACCGGCCATGCGTTCCAGTGCCTGCTGACCGACGCGGAAATCGATACGACGTTGCGCGGCGCGCGGCGCGTGCTCGCCGACGGCGGCCGCTTCCTGTTCGAGACCCGCAATCCGCGCATCGCGCCGTGGCGTGCATGGACGCCGGCACATTCGGCACGCAGCGTCGAATCGCGCGAATCGGGCATCGTCGATCTTCATCATGCGGTGCGCTCCGTGGACGGCGCGACCGTCACGTTCGACACGCACTACCGCTTCCGCCGCGACGACACGGTGCTGACGAACACGAGCCGCCTGCGCTTCATCACACAACCCGACCTGCGGGAACGCGTGATCGCGGCCGGATTCCCGTCGGCCGACTGGTACGGCGACTGGCAGCACGCGCCGTTCGACGATACGGCCAGCGCGGAGATCATCGCGATCTGCCGCGCGTGAGTGCGCGTTCCCGGCCGCGTCAGCCCGCCACCGGCAGCGTGTCCACCGCATACACGTGCCGCAGCGTGCGCCCCAGCACCGGGTCGTCCAGCTCGACCTCGAACCGCTCGGCCGGCCGGATGCCGCCGATCGCCGCGAGCGTGCCGCACAGCATCGCGGTGCCGTCGACGAAGCGGCCGCCGTGGCGCGCGAACTGCGCGAGCAGGTCGTCCGGTGCGCGCATCGCGCTCACCTTGCCTTCCTGGTACAGCACGCGCTCGCCGTCGATCGTCGCGTATGCGCGCAGCACGAGCTGATCCCAGTGCCCGGCCACGTCGTCGAGCTTCCACAGCGTGTTCGCGCACGGCTTGCCGCACATCTGCTTCGACACCGTGATCCCGTACGTCTCGACCTCGCGGTCGGTGTGATCGGACGCGATGCCGACGAACGTCTCGCCGCCGTCGCGCACCAGCACGAATTCCGCTTCGCCGCTGCTCTGCCCGCCCGACACCTGGATTGCGGGCGACGGATCGAGGCGGTCGGCCGCGACGCGGTAGAACACGGGCGTCGTCGCCGGGCGCTTGACGCCCAGTTCCTCCAGCTCGCGGATGTGCTTCTCCATGGCGGCCGTGTCGCGGCCGGTCCAGCCCGCGATCACGAGCGTGTCGATCGCGATCGCGCGCTCGGTGCGGCCGTCGCGACCGTCGATCGCGAACATGATGGTTTTCATCGAATGCTCCTCGTAGCGGGCAGCGCACGCGCGATGCGGCGTCGCCCGCGTTGTGCCGTGAATGGCCGGGCTCAGGCCGGGTCGTAGTAGTGGATCTCCAGCAACACGCAGCCGCCGTTCGACTTGAACGGGCCGTGCCATGCGCCGGGCGGGCGCACCGCGTACGTGTAGCCCTTGAACGGCGTGCCGCCGTTGCCGTGTTCGTCGTTGCCGACGGTCAGGTCGCCTTCGACGAGAAACACCTCTTCCCAGTAGTCGTGCACGAACGGCTTCTTCGTATGCAGCCCGGCCGGCAGGCGCAGCAGGCGCGTGCGGCTGCCGCGTTTGCGCTCGGTGTCGAGCACGCCGGACAGGATCAGTTCCTGCGCGCCGGATGCCGGGTCATAGCCTTCCGGCAGTTGCCAGTCACGCTGCATGTCCAGCGTATGGAATTCGTCGTGAAGCTTGTTGATGGCCATCTGTCTCTCCTGTGGCGATAGCGGATGAGTCGAACGCGATGCGGCGCGTCAGGCGGCGTGCGGCGTGCGGCGTCGACAGTTCCTGGTTCAGCGAATAGCTGCCGAGCATCGAATCGACGAGATGCGACGCGCGCTGCCAGTCGTACGTGCGATACGCATGCCCCTTCGTGACGAACGACGCGCCGGCGTAGAACAGTTCGTACTGGTTGTGGCGCGACGCGAATTCGGAGCCGACCGCATCCCATGCGAGCTTGAAGAACTTCACGCGCTCCTCGGACGAACACACCGGCGACTTCTGCGTCTTCTCGATGATGCGCAGCAGGTCGGGGTTCTCGAAATCGCGCACGCTGGACGGCAGCATGATCATTCCGCCGCCGGCGAGCTCGCGCAGTGTGTTGAGCACCTTCGAATAGAGCTGCTGCGTGACGACCTGCGAGCCGTACAGCATGTTGCGATCGGGTACGTAGAAGCCGTTGACGACGGTACCCTTCGCTTCCATCCCGTAGACCCACGCCTCGACCATCGACGCTTCGGCCGCGAGCTGGCCCAGCGTTTCGCGCACCTGCGGGAACGCATTCGTGCCGTTGACCTCGGAGATCTTCAGGCCGAGCCCGACGAGGAAGCGCAGCTTCGTCATCAGGCGCACCTGGCATTGGTAGTTCTGGTACACGTGCGCGGGCGTCGCGTGGAACTGCTTCGCGCACATCGCCGTGTTGCCGGCAACGAAGATCCGTTCCCACGGCACCTTCACGTCGTCGAAATACAGCACCGCGTCGTTCTCGTCGAAGCGGCTCGACAGCGGGTTGTCGAACACCGACGTCGCGTTCTCCTCGTACGACTTGCGCGACAGGATCTTCATGCCCTTCGCGTTCATCGGCACCGCGAACGACAGCGCATACATCTCGTCGCCTTCGCGCAGCGGCTGGATGCAGCTGCAGAACACCTCGTTCGCCATGATTCCGCTCGTCGCGAGCATCTTCGCGCCGCGCACCGTGATGCCTTCGGCATCCTGATCGACGATGCCGACCGCGAGGTACTTGTCCTCCTGCTCGTGCGCGGCCTTCGACTGGTTCGCCTGCGGATTCACGATCACGTAGGTCAGGAACAGGTCGTTGTCGCGTGCGTAGCGGTAGTAGTCGCGCAGCGCGCCCGCCCGCGCCGGATCGTATTGCTCGAACACGTCGGCGCCCATCACCATGCCGGCAAGACAGGACGCGACGTGATCCGGCGAGCGGCCCATGAAGCCGTAATGCAGCTCCGACCACGCTTCCAGCGCGGCACGGCGTTCGACGAGTTCGTCGTAGGAGGTTGGCAGCTGCCAGATCCGGCTGACGCGGTTGCCCGAGTCGGGCGACACGAACGTCATCTTCTCGACGTTCTCGTCGCGAGCCTGGTAGTCGTACAGGCTCGCGTAGCTGCGGATCGAATTGCGGAATGCCGCATGCGCGGTCACGTCGCCGACCGGCTGGCCGTTCAGGTAGACCTGCCGCCCGTCGCGCAGCGACGCGATGTGCTGGGTCCCGTTCTTGATCATGATGTTCTCCTGGGTGGAATGAAACGTGGATTGCATTCAGGCAGACGGCGCGTGCATGCCGTCGAGCGTGCGATAGCGGCCGCCGAAGAAGATCAGCGGGCGCCCTTCCGAACGAGCGCGGTACCGCGTCACGCGGCCGACGAAGATCACGTGATCGCCGCCGTCGTACTGCGCATAGGGCTCGCATTCGAACGTCGCGAGCGCATCGGGCAGCAGCACCGCGCCGTCGTCATCGGCCGCGCCGGCACGCCAGCCCCACTTGTCGCCGTTCGCTTTCGCGAAGCAGTTCGACAGGTGCTGTTGCGTCTCGTCGAGCACGTTGACCGCATAGCCGCCCGCACCGGCCAGGTCGCCGAGGCTCAGGCTGCGACGGTCGACCGAAAACAGGATCAGCGGCGGGTCCAGCGACACCGAATTGAACGACGCGACCGTGATACCGATCGGTGCCCCCTCCTTGCGCGGGGCGGTAATCACCGCGACGCCCGTCGCGAACATCGACAGCGCGGTGCGAAAGCGCCGCTGCGCGTCGGCACCCGCACCGGTTCCGGCATGGTTCTCGCTCATCTCGTCCTCCTTGGGTGGCATCGCCGGATTCCGCAGTGGAATCCGGTCCAACAAAGCACCGTTATTTAGCTTTGTTATTTAGCTTTTATTAAATGTAAACACAAAGGCGGGTTCAAGTTGTCGTAAACCCTGACCTAGAAAGCTTTGTTTGAAAGACAACCCTACTGACGGGATGGGTGTTGCGCGGCGCCCGCGAATGTCCACGTACACTGCGGCTACCCTGTTCCGCGGTGCTTTCGCGCACTGCGGGAGACACCGTTTTCCGGAGCCGCATCGATGCAATCCCGTCCGATCTACATGGACTACAGCGCGACGACGCCCGTCGATCCGCGCGTGGTCGACAAAATGGTGCCGTTCCTGCACGAGCAGTTCGGCAACCCGGCTTCACGCAGCCACAGCTACGGCTGGGATGCCGAGCAGGCGGTCGAGGAAGCGCGCGCGCACGTCGCCGCGCTGCTCGGCGCCGATCCGCGCGAAATCGTGTGGACCTCCGGCGCGACCGAGGGCAACAACCTCGCGATCAAGGGCGCCGCGCACTTCTACCAGGGCAAGGGCAGGCATCTCGTCACGGTGAAGACCGAGCACAAGGCCGTGCTCGATACGTGCCGCGAACTCGAACGCCAGGGCTTCGACGTCACGTACCTCGACGTGCGCGAAGACGGCCTGCTCGACCTCGACACGGTGCGGCAGGCGCTGCGCGCCGACACGATCCTGGTGTCGGTGATGCTCGCGAACAATGAAACGGGCGTGATCCAGCCGGTGGCCGAGATCGGCGCGCTGTGCCGCGCGCGCGGCATCGTGTTCCACTGCGACGCCGTGCAGGCGGCCGGCAAGATCCCGGTCGACGTGAATGCGTTGAACGTCGACCTGCTGACGGTGACCGCGCACAAGGTCTACGGCCCGAAGGGGATCGGCGCGCTGTACGTGCGCCGCAAGCCGCGCGTGCGGATCGAAGCGCAGATGCACGGCGGCGGCCATGAGCGCGGGATGCGCTCGGGCACGCTGCCCACGCACCAGATCGTCGGGATGGGCGAGGCGTTCCGGCTCGCGAAGAAAGAGATGGCGGAGGAAAGCCGCCGCGTCGGCGCATTGCGCGACCGGTTGCTGGCCGGCCTGTCGACGCTCGACGAGGTTTACGTGAACGGCGATCTGGCCCGCCGGATTCCGCACAACCTGAACGTCAGCTTCAATTTCGTCGAAGGCGAATCGCTGATCATGGGGATCAAGGGTGTCGCGGTATCGTCAGGCTCGGCGTGCACGTCGGCATCGCTGGAGCCGTCGTACGTGCTGCGCGCGCTGGGCCGCAGCGACGAGCTCGCGCACAGCTCGATCCGCTTCACGCTCGGCCGCTTCACGACCGAGGCCGAAGTGGACAGCGTGATTGCGCAGGTGCGCGACACGGTCGGCAAGCTGCGCGCGCTGAGCCCGCTGTGGGACATGCATCTCGAAGGGGTCGACCTGAATACGATCGAGTGGGCCGCGCACTGAGTGCGGTCGAGCGTCAGGCGGGCTGGCGGCGCGTGCGCGTCAGCCTTTTTCCTGGCGCGCGATCAGGTGCGCGAGATCGAGCGTCGCGCGGTCGCCGTTGGTGACGAGGCGGTCGATCACCGAGCAGAGCGCCTTGAATTCGGTCTTCGTCACGCCCTCGAACAACACGTTGTTGATGCGCTGCTGCGTATCCGTGAGCGCCTTCAGCAGCTTCGAGCCGGCCGGCGTGACCGTGAGACGCATCTTGCGCTTGTCGTCGGGGTCCGGGCGTTTGTCGATCAGGCCGAGTTTCTTCAGCTTGCCCGTCTCGATCGTGACGAATGCGCCGCTCAGGTGCAGGTGATCGGCGAGGCGGTTGACGGTCACGATGTCATCGTGCGAAAGATGCGAAACCGATACGAGCAGCGAATACTGGATGCCGGTGAGGCCGATCAGCGAGCCGAAGCCGTCGCGTACCGACAGCAGGCGGGCCGCAAACGGCAGCAGCCCGTTGATCAGGTGGCGAAATTCCGTGTCCGTGCCGTCGATCAGGCAGGCCGGGTTGGTGATGGTCAGAACGGACTCCTCTTGCTGCTTGGCCATGACTTCGACGCTCCGTACGGTCATGCGAATTTAGCTTTGAAACGAAATTATACGGCAAAGGCACATGCGCCCCTGGCCAGGTCCGGCCGCTGCGCGTGACCCCATTTCCCGCTACAGGAGGCTCGTCCATGCCCTTCCCGCTTCATCCCGCATCGGTTCGCGCGCTGCTCGAATGCTATCTGCGCGCAAAGGACCTGAACCGGCCCGCGCTGATCGCCGACTGCTTCGCGGCCGATGCCGAGCTGAGCTTCTCGCTCGCGAACGACGACATCGATTTTCCGCCGCGCGTGACGGGCGCGGCCGCGATCGCACGCACCCTGGTCGAGGAATTCGGCGAGCGGTTCGAGCGGTGCCGGACCTATTACGTTTGCACCGAACCCGAAGTCGACCCGCATGGCGTCAGCCGGATGTCGTGGCTCGTCGTGATGCGGCAGAAGGACAACGGCGCGTTGCGGATCGGGCACGGCACGTACCGCTGGCAGTTCACACCCGACAGCGAAAGCGGTGCGCGGATCGCCGCGCTGCACATTCATGTCGCGCGCATGGATACGATCGACGATCCGAAGTCGACGAAACTCGACGCGCTGCATGCGGCGTTCGGGTATCCGTGGCTGCCGGCGCACGCGTTCGCGCGCGGGCTGGCGGATGTCGCGGCCGCGCAGCCGGAATGGGCATTCCTGGCGCCGTTTCACGAGGCGGCGGCAGCGGCGGCCGGTTGAAACACGGCTGAAGCGCGTCGCCGCTTCACGTGCGGGCAAGGAGCTGACGGACCGTCATCACGCGCGGATCGTCGCTCGTCAGAACCTCGCCGTAATGGGCGATCGTTGCCCGGTGGTCAAGCAACAGCGGAATCGAGACGCGCCCGAGCAGCGTCCGCTCGACCGCTTCGCCGAACGTGAATCCGCACAGATGCACACCGTCGACCACGCAATTGGTCGAGAACACCCGGCCCTGCGCATCGACATAAAACTCGGCGTACCCGAGATCATCTTCGGCGAAGCCGATCATCGTCGTCCCGAGCGCCTGTTCCCACGCGTCGATCTGGTGATCCTTGCGCGCCAGCGCATGAAAGGCGAGCCCCATTCGCGCGCAGGTCTGCCCGCTGGCGGAAGCGCCCACGATCAGCCCGCCGAATTCGCGCAGGATGGCATCCCCCGGATGCTCGCCATCGCCGGACGACACCCGGCAACCGGAATCGCCACGCCACCCCGAATCGGCAAACAGCGCCCTGACCGACGAAGGAATCGCGATCACCACCACCCTCCCGAGTTTGCGTGCACGATACCGCACGCGCTATCCACCATGCGCGACACAGGAAATGCATCGCGCGTGCCCGTCACCTCGACGCATCGAGCGCGCCCCTCACCCCCTCCCAATCCAGCCCGAACCGCGCGAGATACTTGCGCAGCCTGTCCGCGTCGTTCGGCTGCTTCTTGCTCTGCCGCGACACCGCGAACAGCGTGCGCCCCGCTTCCGACAAGCTTGCCGACACGCGGCACACGTCGAGCACGCGTTCGAGCTGCGCACGGTCGAACAGGTCGAGTTCCGCCGCGCGCGCGCCGAACACCGCTTCGACACACGCGTCGGACGATCCCGCGCCTCCCGGCTGCGACCACGTGCGCGTCAGCCGTTCGACTTCCTGTTCGGCCAGCGCTTCGGTAATCCGTCCCGCATCGGCCAGCGTCGCCATCCGCGTGACCGACGCGGACAGCTCGCGGAAGTTGCCGGCCCACGCCGCACGCGGCGACGCGGCGAACGCGAGATAGCGCCGCTTCGCCTCGACGTTGAAACGCACCTGCTCGCCCTGCTCGCGGCCGAACCGGTCGAGTTCGAATTCGAGGTTTGGCTCGATGTCCTCGCGTCGCTCGGCCAGCCCCGGCAGTTCGTACGTCCACAGGTTGATCCGCGCATACAGATCCTCGCGGAACGTGCCGGCCGCCACCATCTGCCGCAGGTCGCGGTGCGTGCCCGCGATCAGTTCGAAATCGCTGGTCGCCTCGACGTCCGCGCCGACCGGCAGGAAACGCTTCTCCTCGATCGCCTTCAGCAGCATCGCCTGTTCGTCGAGCCCGAGTTCGCCGATCTCGTCGAGAAACAGCAGCCCGCCGTCCGCCGCGCGCAGCAGCCCGGCCCGCGCCGACTGCGCGCCCGTGAACGCGCCCTTCACGTGGCCGAACAGCGTCGACATCGCCGCGTCGCCGCGCAGCGTCGCGCAATTGATCTCGATGAACGGCCCCGCGAGCCGATGGCGGCCGCGCTTCAGCTCGTACACGCGCTTCGCGAGAAACGACTTGCCGGCGCCCGTCGGCCCGACCAGCAGCATCGGCGCGCGCGAACGCACGGCCACGCGCTCCAGTTGCTCGATCAGCGCATTGAAGCGCGCGTTGCGCGTCGCGATGCCGGCCTTCAGGAACGACACCGTCTCGTCGCGCTCGCGCGTGAAGCGCTGCGCGATCCGGTTGTAGCGCGACAGGTCGAGATCGATCACCGACATCGTGCCGGGCCCGCTCAACCCCTCGTCGGTCTTCTGCGGCGGTGCCGTCTGGGCGAGACGCGCCGGCAGGTAGCGCGCCTCCGCCAGCAGGAACCAGCAGATCTGCGCGACGTGCGTGCCGGTGGTGATGTGGATCAGGTAGTCCTCGCGGTCGAGATCGAACGGGTAGGCGCGCGCGAAATCGTGCAGCGTCGCGTAGACCTCCTCGAAATCCCACGGATCGCGAATCTCCATCGGGACGAGCCGCACGTCCGTGTGCGGCGACACGCGCTCGAGGTCCTGCTTCACGCGGTTCGCGAGACGCGCGTAGTTCGGCGCGTGCAGCAGTTCGAGCCGGTCGACCGGCATGTCGCGCTGCTCGCACAGCGAAATCGTCGGCCGCCAGTTGCGCCAGCGGCGCTGCGAGCCGCCGCCCTGGTCGAGCACGGTACCGAGAAAACCGATCGCGACGGTCTTGCGCATGTTTATCCCACAAGATAAGAGGCGATCCGATTGTATCGAATTTTCCGGAACGAGCCACGACCTGATTTTCATGTACCGCCCGTCATGCCAAATAATTTTTCTTACATTTCAAGGGCTTGCGATTTATTTCGCACACAGCGCCGCCCGCTGGCACGCTCCTCGCTCAATAGAAAGCGCCGGATGTCCCGCTGGCCCGCGAGCCAGGGTTCACAAAGCCCTGCTGGTGCGCCGCCGCCGAACCTGGTTCGTCGCGGTCGCGCATGCCGCCATGGGCAGACGAAGGCAAACGGGCGCGTACTGGAACTTCGCCCGGGTTCGAATCCCGGGGCGCCCTCCGTTCGGTAGCTCATTTGGGTAGAGCAGCCGGCGCAAGCCGGTGTGTAGCGGGTTCGAATCCCGCTCGAACGCTGTCCGCAAGGACAGCCTTGCAATGAAAGCAGTACCCGCCGGTGCGGGCCGCAAGGCCCGCCGCGCGTCGGACCGGTTGCGGTTCCGCGCGATCGGCCGGACGGCCGCACGGCCCGCGCGAAGGCGCACGACGACGCGAAGCAGGATGCGTCGCCGCGCACTTCGGCGCCGGGCCTGCGCGCCGCCCGCCCGGTTGCGTCGCCCCGCGATCCGCACGATGCGCGTCACCCGGCGGTCATCGAAGAAAAGGACAAGAATATGTGGATGCGACATGTAGTGAAAAAGAACGAACGCGCGCTGCTGATGAACGAGGGCGATTTCGTGAAGGTGCTCGAACCGGGCGTGTTCAAGGCCTTCGATCCGTTCAAGCGCCTGTCGGTGCAGACCGCGCGTCTCGACGCGCCGCTCGCCGACGCGGCACTGGCCGATTACCTGCGTCACGACGCACCGGACGTACTCGCCCGGCACTTCGTCGCGATGGATCTCGCCGACGACGAAGCCGGCCTGCGCTACGAAGACGACGTGCTCGTCGAGATCCTGGCGCCGGGCACGCGCCGGCTGTACTGGCGCGGCCTGACGGCGCACCGTCTCGAGCGCGTCGATCTCGCGCAGGACAGCGTGCTGCCGGCCGCGCTCGTGAAGCGCATCGCGCAACCGGCACTGCGGGCGCGCGGCGTGGCGGGGCTGGCGGGCGTGCTGCTGGCGCAGGTGCCGGCGTACCACGTCGGCGTGCTGAAGATCGACGGCAAGATCGAGCGGCTGCTGGACGCGGGTGTCTCGGCGTTCTGGCGCTTCAACCGCGATATTGCGGTCGAACTCGTCGACCTGCGCGTGCAGGCGCTCGAAGTCGGCGGACAGGAAATCCTGACGCGCGACAAGGTCGCGCTGCGGTTGAACCTGTCGGCGACGTGGTGTTATGCGGACGTGCTGCATGCGTTCGGCCAGCTGCAAAAGCCGGTCGAGCACCTGTATCGCGAGCTGCAGTTCGCCCTGCGTTCGGCCGTCGGCACGCGCTCGCTCGACGAACTGCTGGAAGACAAGCAGTCGATCGACGAGGTCGTGATCACGCAGGTGCGTGCACGCCTCGGCAACTCGGGCGTGGACGTGCGCAGCGTCGGCGTGAAGGATATCGTGCTGCCGGGCGACATGAAGACGATCCTCGCGCAGGTGGTCGAAGCGGAAAAGTCCGCGCAGGCGAACGTGATTCGCCGCCGCGAGGAAACGGCGGCCACGCGTTCGCTGCTGAACACCGCGAAGGTGATGGAAGAAAACCCGACCGCGCTGCGGCTCAAGGAGCTGGAAACGCTCGAGCGCGTCGCGGAACGGATCGACCGGATCTCGGTGTTCGGCGGTCTCGACCAGGTGCTGAACGGACTCGTCAGCATCAAGGGCGCCTGACGGGCGCAACGGCGCGGCGCAAGTGTGCCGCGCCGCATGAATGAAGGAATCAGGTGAAGCAAATGAGTGCAATGGATTACCAGGTGATGGAACTGGCGAACGGCAAGCCGGTGAAGATGTGGACGCAAGGCGTCGCCGTCGAGAACGAAGCGCGCGCGCAGCTGCGCAACACCGCGCAGATGCCGTTCATCTTCAGCCACGTCGCGGTGATGCCGGACGTCCACCTCGGCAAGGGCTCGACGATCGGCAGCGTGATCCCGACGAAGGGCGCGATCATTCCGGCCGCGGTCGGTGTCGACATCGGCTGCGGGATGATGGCCGCGCGCACGACGCTGACGGCGTCCGACCTGCCGGATTCGCTCGCGGGCCTGCGCGGTGCGATCGAACGCGCGGTGCCGCACGGCCGCGCGCCGGGCCGCCGCGATCCGGGCGCATGGGGCGACCGCACGCCGGCCGCCGTGACCGAATCGTGGAAGTCGCTGCAACCGGGCTTCCAGCGGATCGTCGACAAGTATCCGAAGCTGGAAAAGACGAACCACTACGCGCATCTCGGCACGCTCGGCACCGGCAACCACTTCATCGAAGTGTGCGTCGACGAAGCGGAACACGTGTGGTTCATGCTGCACAGCGGCTCGCGCGGCGTCGGCAATGCGATCGGCAGCCTGTTCATCGAACTCGCGCAGGCCGACATGCGGCAGCACATCGCGAACCTGCCGGATCGCAACCTCGCGTATTTCACCGAGGGCAGCCGCCACTTCGACGACTACGTCGAGGCGGTCGGCTGGGCGCAGGACTACGCGCGGCGCAACCGGCAGGCGATGATGGATGCGGTGATCGGCGCGGCGCGCGGCGTGATCGCGAAGCCGTTCTCGGTCGACGAACACGCGGTGAACTGCCACCACAACTACGTGCAGCGCGAACGCCATTTCGGCGAAGACGTGCTCGTGACGCGCAAGGGTGCGGTGTCCGCGCAGAAGGGGCAGCTCGGGATCATTCCGGGCTCGATGGGTGCGAAGAGCTTCATCGTGCGCGGGCTCGGCAACCCGGAAAGCTTCTGCTCGTGCAGCCACGGCGCGGGCCGGACGATGAGCCGCACCGAAGCGAAGCGCCGCTTCACGGTCGACGACCAGGTGAAGGCGACCCAGGGCGTCGAATGCCGGAAGGATTCGGGCGTCGTCGACGAAATCCCGATGGCCTACAAGGACATCGACGCGGTGATGGCGGCCCAGCGCAGCCTCGTCGAAGTGGTGCACACGCTGCGCCAGGTGGTGTGCGTGAAAGGATAGCGCGGTACGCGGCCGATGGCCGGCGGCCGCGCGCAACGAGAGAGAAACGAGACAATCATGAAAACGGAACAACTGACTGCCGTGCGCAGTGCGCACCCGGTCGACCCGGCCGTGCGGGCGCGCGTGATGGCGGAGCTCGCGGAAGTCGAGCGCCGCCATGACGTGACCGTACTGTTCGCGTGCGAATCGGGCAGCCGCGGGTGGGGGTTCGCCTCGCCGGACAGCGACTACGACGTGCGCTTCGTGTATGCGCACCGGCGCGACTGGTACCTGAGCGTCGAAGCGCAACGCGACGTGATCGAGCGGCCGCTCGACGACGAGCTCGACGTCAGCGGCTGGGAACTGCGCAAGGCGCTGCAACTGCTGCGCCGCTCGAACCCGACGCTGCTCGAATGGCTCGACTCGCCCGTCGTGTATCGCGAAGACGCGCGCTGGGCGCCGCGGCTCAGGTCGCTGGCGTCGGCGTTCTTCTCGCCGGTGCGCGGGCGTCATCACTACCTCGCGATGGCGAAGAAGAACTTTCGCGGCTATCTGCAGGGCGACACGGTGCGCTACAAGAAATACCTGTACGTGCTGCGGCCGCTGCTCGCGGTGCGCTGGATCGACGCGGGGCTCGGGATGCCGCCGATGCGTTTCGCGGCGCTCGTCGACGGCACCGTGCACGAGCCATCGGTGCGCGCGGAGCTCGACGCGCTGCTCGCGCTGAAGATGAGCGCGAACGAAAGCGAATACGGGCCGCGCCGGCCGGCGATCCACGCGCTCGTCGAGACGATGCTCGCCGATGCCGAACACGATCGCGAATACAAGCGGCCGTGGGGCGACGTGGCGATGCTCGACGCGTTCCTGCGCGACGTGGTCGACGCCCGATGAAAAGCGAACGGCGCGGTGCCTGCGGGCATCGCGCCGTTTGCGCATCCGTTCCGTACACGTGCGACCACACCGCCCAGCAACGTACGTGCCCGCACACAAAGCGTCGCGGCCGCGATCGGCGCGCTTTGCGGCGGTATACTCGACACCGTTCGGCAAAGCGCGCCGCTGCATGCGCCGCCGCCTTCGACCGCCCCGCTTGCTGACGATGCGCTTGCAGTCCGACGTCTTGCGCCCGCCCATTCACAGTCGATACGAACCGTCATGTCGCACCGCCTTTCGCTCGCCATCGCCGCCCTCCTCGCCGTTTCCCCGATCGTTGCCCAGGCCCGTCCGCTCACGCGGCCGCCGGTCGAGCGCGACTTCAAGAACTGGTCGGTCGTCTGCGACAACGTCAATCGTTGCATTGCCGAAAGCCATGCCGACGACACCGACGACTCGCGCATCAGCCTCATCCTGCGCGTGACGCGCGATGCCGGCCCGGACGCGCAAGCGTCGCTCGCCCTCTATGCGTCGGCGCCGCTGGACCTGCGCACCGCGCGCGCGGACGGCCGCCCGTTCGACGCGATGGCGGCCCAGTGGCATGCGTTCGGCGGCAAACCGGACGACGACGAAGCACACCCGTTCCGGATCCGCACCGACGATCCGGCAACGGTTGCCGCATGGCTCACCGCGGCGCGCAACGCGCAACTGCTGAGCTTCGGCGATCCGGCGTCGGCGCAAGCCGCTCGAACGCCGTTGACGGGATTGAACGCCGCGCTGCTGCTGATCGACGACACGCAAGGCCGGGTCGGCACGACGACGGCGCTGCTGCGCCCCGGCAACCGGCCCGCGTCGTCGGTGCCGGCCGCGCCGGCACTGCCGCCCGCCGTCGTGCCGGCGCCGGCAGTCGCGGACCTGCCGGCCGGCGGGCAGCGCCCGCTCGTCGACGCGGTGCTCGCGAAGTTCGGCGACGACATCAAGCAATGTGCGGCCGACGTCGAAGACGAAATGTCGGCCGGCGATCGCCGGAAGGCGTCGCGCGCCGTGGCGATCTCCGCCGACGAGGCGCTCGTCGCGATACCGTGCCAGACCAGCAGCATGTATAACCACACCGACCTGTGGTATCGCGTGCGAAGAACGGCACCGTTCACGCCGACGGCGATGAATTTCGGCGAGAACGCGAACGCGGGGCTCGACTCGGCGTCGTTCGCGAACGAACTGACGGAGGCCGCCTACGACCGTACCCGCGCGACGCTATCGAGCAAGGTCAGGCTGCGCAGTGCCGGCGATTGCGGCTCGACCGCGTCGTGGATCTTCGACGGCCGGCGCTTCCTGCTCAGCGACATCGCCACGCACGGCACGTGCAACGGCCTGTTCGACGATCAATGGCCACGCCTGTATCGACGCGCCGATGCGCCGGGAAACCGCTGACGCGTGCATCGCACCGAAACACGCCGGCAGTCACACCCATAACAAACCGAGGGGCCGCCTCATGCATCTCCCGTTCATCGATGCGTCGCGCAACGCGACTGCGACGCGGCGCACGCGCGGCTGGCGCGGCGCAATTGCGTTCGCGCTGCTCGCCGTCACCGCGTTCGCCTTTTCGCCAATGAAGGCAGCACGCGCGGCAAGCGCCGACGATGCGGTCGAAATCCCGTTCTGGTCGCGCGACTGGGTCGGCACGATCGGCAACCGGCATGTCGAAGTCTCGCTGTCGCGCGTGGCCGGCACGGTATCGGGCTCGTACTGCTACGCGCCCTGCACGTCCGACAAACGCTACCGGCTCGCGCTGAAGGGGACGCTCGATGCGCACGGCGCAACGCTGTCGGAACGCGACAGCGGCGCGAAAGCCGACGCCGATCGCGTAACGGGCACGTGGCGCGTGGCATCGCTCGACAATGCGGTGGCCGGCACGTGGGCGTCGCCGGACGGCAAACGCACGCTGCCCGTCTCGCTCGCAACGAAACAGGACGGCAGGCCGTTCCCTTACGAGATCCGCCTCGTCGCGGACAAGCTGCCGGACGACGACGGTTCGTGCAACGACCCGCCGCACGTCGCCGCGATCCTCCTGTACGATCGCGGCCGCCTCGTGCAGACGCTGCAGACCGATTCACGCGGCACCTGCGGCCTGTTCACGCCCGATTTCGCCGACGTGAATTTCGACGGCTGGCCCGACCTGATGCTCGCGCAATCGATGGGCGCGAGCCCGAACATGCCATACCAGACGTGGATCTTCGACCCGAAGACGCGGCGCTTCGTCGACGCGCCGCAGGGGCTGCAGGGCATCACGTCGCCGGAGTTCGATGCCGTGCACCGGATCATCTGGACGAGCTGGCGCGCGAGCTGCTGCGAGCACGGCGTGACGACCTACCGCTGGCAGGGCAACGACGTGAAGGAGGCCGACTCCGCCAGCAGCTACCTGCTGCCGGTGCTCGACGGGAACACGCGCCGCTATTGCTACGTCACGCCCGGCTACAGCGACGGCTACATCGAGTTTCCGCAGCGCATCGAGCAGACCGGCACGGGGCTGCGCTCGACGCTGGGCACGCTGAAAGACTGCGAGGCGGACGCGTCACCGTGGATGGCGCGCGTGTACATCGGCATCTGGAAGCCGGGCGCGCCCGGCCACGCGCCGACGCTCGTCCGCACCGAAAAAGTCGCGTGGAAGCGCACGCCGACCCGCGCCGGCATGAAGTTCTGCCCCGACGTGCCGTTCTACGATAACGGCCGCATCCGCCGCATCGTGCTGCGCGACGATCCCGACCAGTGCAACGACAGGAATCCCGACCAGAACTAGCGCGCGTGCCGACCGCATGCGCGTGCCGCCGTCACGTCACGCGCCGACGATCGAGATCGAGAACCCGTCCCAGCCCTTCTGCCCGACCGTCTGCACGGCCGTCGTGGTGACGTTCGGCGCGGCCGCGAGACGCGCGAACCCGTCGCGCACGCCGGCCACGTCGGGCTCGCGATTGCCGGGATCGGCCACGCGGCCGCCGCGCACGACGTTGTCGACGACGATCACCGTGCCGGGCCGCGACAGCTTCAGCGCCGCGTCGAGATAGACCGGGTTGTTGTCCTTGTCGGCATCGATGAAGATGAAATCGAACGGTGCTTCGCCCGCGTCGACGAACCGCGCGAGGCTGTCCTTCGCGCTGCCGACCACCACCGTCACGACCTCCGCGAACCCGGCACGCGCGATGTTCCGCGTCGCGACCTTCGCATGTTCGGGGTTCAGTTCGAGCGTCACGAGCGTGCCGCCCGGCGGCAATGCGCGCGCGAGCCAGATCGTGCTGTAGCCGCCGAGCGTGCCGACCTCGAGGATCCGCCGCGCGCCGCGGATCGTCGCGAGCAGTTGCAGCAGCTTGCCCTGGTTCGGCGCGACGTTGATCGCGGGCAGCCCGGCCGCGTCGCTCGCTGCCAGCGCGGCGTCGAGCGCGTCGTCGGACGGCACGAGCGTCGCGGAGAAATACGCATCCACCTGGTTCCAGTGTTCCTGATTCATCGCGCACCCCTTGTTTGCGGAAAGGGCATTCTATGCGCCGCACCGCCATAAGCAACAAACCATTCGTTCTAAGGACCGCCGCGCACGTGCTCCTATAATCGCTCGACCACCACAACAACAGACGGAGCACCCATGACCGACCAGGCCTCTTCGAACTGGCGCCTCGAAACCATCGCCGTGCACGGCGGTTATCGTCCCGACCCGACCACGCGCGCGGTCGCCGTACCGATCTACCAGACCGTTGCGTACGCATTCGACGACACGCAGCACGGCGCCGACCTGTTCGACCTGAAGGTGCAGGGCAACATCTACACGCGGATCATGAACCCGACGACGGACGTACTCGAGCAGCGTATCGCCGCGCTCGAGGGCGGCATCGGCGCACTCGCGCTCGCATCGGGACAATCGGCCGTCACGTACGCGATCCAGACGATCGCCGAGGCCGGCGACAACATCGTGTCCGCGAGTTCGCTGTACGGCGGCACCTACAACCTGTTCGCGCATACGCTGCCGCAATACGGGATCACGACGCGCTTCGCCGATCCGCGCGACCCCGCGTCGTTCGAGCCGCTGATCGACGCGCGCACGAAGGCGATCTTCGCGGAATCGGTCGGCAACCCGCTCGGCAACGTCACCGACATCGCCGCGCTCGCGGAAGTCGCGCATCGCCACGGCATCCCGCTGATCGTCGACAACACGGTGCCGTCGCCGTATCTGCTGCGCCCGTTCGAGCACGGCGCGGACATCGTCGTGCATTCGCTGACGAAGTATCTCGGCGGGCACGGCACGAGCCTGGGCGGCGCGATCGTCGATTCGGGCAAGTTCCCGTGGGCCGAGCATGCGGATCGCTTCAAGCGGCTGAACGAGCCCGACGTCAGCTATCACGGCGTCGTCTACACGGAAGCGTTCGGGCCGGCCGCCTATATCGGCCGCGCGCGCGTGGTGCCGCTGCGCAACATGGGCGCGGCCATCTCACCGTTCAATGCCTTCCAGATCCTGCAGGGCATCGAAACGCTGGCGCTGCGTGTCGAGCGGATCAGCGACAACGCGCTGAAGATCGCGCAGCATCTCGCGCGTCACGAGCAGGTCGAATGGGTGAACTATGCGGGCCTGCCCGATCACCCCGACCATCCGCTGGTTGCGCGCTACCTGTCGGGCCGTGCGCCGGGCATCCTGACGTTCGGCGTGAAAGGCGGCCGCGACGGCGGGGCGAAGTTCCAGGACGCGCTGAAGCTGTTCACGCGGCTCGTCAACATCGGCGACACGAAATCGCTCGCGACGCACCCGGCATCGACGACGCACCGGCAACTGTCGCCGGCCGAACTCGCGAAGGCCGGCGTGAAGGAAGAAACGGTGCGGCTGTCGATCGGCATCGAACATATCGACGACCTGCTCGCCGATCTCGATCAGGCGCTCGCGCAGGTGTGACCGGCACGGGCGCGCCGGCTTGCCGGTGCGCCCTGCATCGAATGTGTTGACCTTGAAGCGGCTTCAGGGTGTTCAATCCCCGGTTGATGCCGGGGCAACGCCCGGCGTGCATGAACCGTACCCTGCGGCCGGGCAGCCGGACGCCGAGCCCGCTGCGGTACGCCAACCGTTCGAGAGGCCTCATGACACCGACCGCGAAGCTTGCGCTACTGACGTTACCGCCCGTGCTGGCGGCCTGTTTCGGCGCACTCGCCGCCGCGTGGCGCGCCCCCGGCCCGGCCACGTCGAGCGTCATCCAGCATTTCACCGGCGGCATCGTGTTCGCGGCCGCGGCGCTCGAACTGCTGCCGCAAGATCGCGCGCATGCGCTGTTTCCGGTCGTCGTCGGCTTCGTGCTCGGCATCGCGCTGATGCTCGCGATCCGTGCGCTGTCCGGCGCGATCGAGACGCGCTTCGAGGACGCGCGGCTGCCCGTGAGCCTCGTCGTCGTCACCGCGATCGACCTCGTCATCGACGGCCTCGTGCTCGGCATCGCCTTCTCCGCGAGCACCGAAAGCGGCATCATCCTGACCGTCGCGCTGACGCTCGAGGTGCTGTTCCTCGCGCTGTCGGTCAGCGCCGCGCTCGCGGCCGCCGGTATCGGCCGCATGCTGTCGATCGTCGTGCCGGTCGGGCTCGCGGCACTGCTGAGCATCGCGGCCGTTGCCGGCAATGCGGCGTTCGCAGGGCTTCCCGCCAATATCTACGCGGCGCTGCTCGGGCTCGGCACCGTCGCGCTGCTGTACCTCGTCACCGAGGAACTGCTGGTCGAAGCGCATGAGGTGCCCGAAACGCCGTTTGCGACGGCCGCGTTCTTCATCGGCTTCATCGTGTTCTTCCTGATCGAAGGATCGGTGAAGGCCGGATAAGCCGGGCGCGGCCGCGCGCCGGTTACCACGTCGTCGCGCCCGTCGGATACGTATCGACGATGCGCGTGCCGTTGACCGGCGTCACGCCTTCGTCGCGCAGCGCGGCCCACAGGTCGATCGCGTGTTCGCGCGACTTGCGGCTGCCGTCGTCGGTCAGCACGTTCAGTGCGATCACCTCGTCGCGGGTCGTCAGTTGCAGTTGCTCCTTCAGCTTGCGTGACTGATGCGACGCGGTGCGGATGTCGCCGAGCAGGATCCGCTTCTCCGCGACATCCTGCCCGCCGCCTGCATCGGCCGGCACGAACGTCAGCCGTCCGTTTCCGACTTCGCATTGCCCGCGCGTGAACGTCGCGCTCCATTCGCCGGCCGGCACGGTCGCGAGCTCGCAGCGCATCCGCTCGTTCGCGCGGCGGCCGACCTCGTGCGCCGGCGCGTGCGACAGCGCGCGTTCCGGCCAGCCGGCCGCCATCGCAGCCGTCGACATCAGGCACGCCGCGAGCACGATTCCTTTCGCGAAATGGCGCATGGCACTCTCCTTTTCGTGTGGGGTGCGGCCGGCGGGCACCGTGCCGGCCGGCCGCGCATGAACGATCAACGAACCGCAAGACGGTTGTCGTGCGCATCGACCCGCGGCGCCGCCTCGCCGCGATGTACCGTCGCGCGATGGATTTCCTGGTTGCGCGCGACGGTGGCCGGGCTCGCCGGGTAGTCGTGGTTCGGGCTCGGGATCACGCCGTCGTGGCGCGCACGCACCAGTTCCTGACGGACTTCCTGACGGGTCTTCTGCTGCGCGGCCGCTGCCTGCGAGAGGGCCGCAATCGACAGGACGGCGGCGGCGACGACGATCATCGGTCGCGGAATGTTCATGTGGCTCGCTCCTTGCTGGAAAGATGTGACAGGAGCCTTCACTTTGATCCGGCGGCGGTGCGGAATCGTGATCGCAGCATGACGGTTTCGTCACTGCCCCGGCCTCTCCTGCATCGCACTCCCGATGAAAACGGGTCGCAAGTTTCCAGGTCGATGACGCGGTAATGACATTTTTCTCATTTGTCCCTCACCTTCACGATCCGAACGCTTTCCAGAATCGGCAGCGCGATTGCGACATTCCGCGCCTGCCGCACCAACGCGCGGCGCCGGAATCGACCGATGCACGGATCGATCCTCTTGAACCTCAGGGACACACCATGAAAACTCCAGTTCGGCTCGCGATGATGTCGGGTGCGATGCTCACGGCCGCCCAAGCGGCACACGCGTCGGAAGTCACGCTGTACGGCCTGTTCGATACGTCGTTGACCTACGTGTGGAATGCCGACGCGAACGGCACGAATCTCGTCGGCCTCGGCAACGGCAACCTGCTCGGCAACCGCTTCGGCGTGAAGGGCGCGGAAGATCTCGGCGGCGGGCTGAAAGCGGTCTTCACCCTGGAAAACGGCTTCAACCCGAACACCGGCGCGCTCGGGCAAGGCAACCGGATGTTCGGCCGGCAGGCTTTCGTCGGCCTCGAAAGCGCGCGCTGGGGCACACTGACGCTCGGCCGCCAGTACGACGCGCTCGCGGATGTCGCGTGGCCGATTACCGGCGATTTCTACTTCGGCAGCGTCTATGCGACACCCGGCGACGTCGACAACTACGACACGTCGTCGCGCACCGACAACGCGGTGAAATACACGTCGCCGGTGATCAACGGATTCCAGTTCGTCGGCATGTACGCGCTCGGCGGCGTGGCCGGCAAGAGCGGCGCCGGGCAAACCTGGTCGGCCGGTCTGTCGTACAGCAACGGCCCGGTCGACGTGGCCGGCGGCTACTACTACGCCGCCAATCGTTCAGCGCTCGCCAACGGCATCCGCACCGGCTGGAACGGCACCTCCGACGGCACGTTCGACGGGTCGCTGGTCAACGGCGGCTACCTCTCCGCGAAATCGATCGGCATCGCGCGCGGCGCGTTGCGCTACAGCTTCGCGCCGTTCGCGGTCGGCATCGACTACAGCAACGCGCAGTACAAGGCCGATGCGATGTCCGCATTCCGGAGCACGCAGAAGTACGACACCGCGCGCGGCTTCTTCAACTACCAGGCGACACCCAGCCTGCTCGTCGGCGTCGGCTACAGCTACACGCGCGCCCGCGGCGATACGGGCGCGACCTATCATCAGGTGTCCGCCGGCGCCGATTACGTGCTGTCGAAGCGCACCGATCTCTACGCGGTCGGTGCATGGCAGCGCGCGAACGGCGAACAGCGCACGCTCGACGGCGGCACGCAAACGGCGCAGGCGTCGATCGGTTCCTATGGTTATGGCGGGACGCGCACGCAGGGCATCGTCAATCTCGGGTTGCGCCACCGGTTCTGATCGCGGCGGCAATACGCGCGCCGCGTGACGAAAATTTCATGTTCCGATCAGGTTAGCGAAGCGTCGCTTCGCTACGATCGTAAACGTGACGGGCAGCGCCCGTTCCAGACCACGCAAGCGGGTCGCTGCCGCACGGCACGTCACGCGTTAGGCCCGGACTCGGCGAGTGCCGGGCTTCTTTTTGCTCGTCGCGAATCGACATCCTGTGTGTTCGGCAACGAACCTGCGACCGACCGCGCGCTATCCCGGACGACTCCCGCCGCATCCCCGGCAACCTGAGACCGCGCAATCGCGTGCAGTGTGATCGCCGTCAACGCGTGCCGCTGCGCTGCGGGAACAGGCACACGTGCGTCTTGACGTACAGGTTCGGATTGCCGCAGCGATGCCCCGCATAGTCGATCTGCTCGCCAGGCATGAGGTCGGCCGGCAGCGGCTTGCGCGCGGCGGCGGGCGTGGCCGTTGTGGCCGACGCAGGGGGCGTTAGGCCGGAGCGCGTCGATGTGCAACCCGCGCACAACGGGACGATCAGGACTGCGATCAAGGCGAGGCGAACGGCGGGACGATGCAATTTTCGGTCCGGGGTGAAGGTCGGAAAGGGCCGCCAGCATTCCATGCTGCTGTCGCGGACGGCGCGAATGCCGTCGGCCAGGTCGACCATCGGCAGGCTTCATGTTCCGCTTCCCGCTCATCGCGCCCATGACGCGAACATGACGATTGCATCATGTCGGCCGCGGTCGAACGGCACGTCCCGGCATCACGCAATCTGACGTATTTTTCATCTCGCGATCACGATCACGCACGGCCGCTTTCGCATACTGGGTCCATGGTTCGCCACCCGGCGGCCCTGATCAAGGAGAGCACTCGATGAAAACCGCACAACTCGCAGCACTGTTCGTCACCGCCACGCTGTCGCTCGGCATGGTCACGCAGCCCGCATTCGCGCAGACGCAAACGCAGGGCAAGACCCGCACGCAGGTCGTCAATGAACTGAAGCAGGCGCAGCACGACGGCGTCGTGCCGACGAGCAAGACGCAGTACCCGCCGAGCGGCGAGCTCATCGCGCGCAACAAGGAGCTTCACGGGATTTCGGTGCATGGCGGCGAGAAGAAGCCGCAGACCGACAACCACGACGAACTGACCGCGCGGCAATGACGCCCGGCCGCACGACCGCGGGCAGCGCGCCACGCGCGGCCGCCTCATGGCGAACGCGCGGGCGTGCCCGCCCGCGGTGTCAGGCGCTGGCGGCCGCCAGCCGCTTCGGTTCGGCCGGCTGGCGCGGAAAGCGCAGCCAGAACGTCGTGTGCCGGCCGGGGTCGCTGTCGACGCCGCATTCGCCGCCGTGATTGTCCATGATTGACCGGACGATCGCGAGGCCGAGCCCGGTACCCGACGCCGAATTGTGCCGCGACGGATCGACGCGATAGAAGCGCTCGAAAATCCGCCCGACATGCTCGGCGGCAATGCCGGGCCCCGTGTCCGACACGGCAATCGTCGTCGCACCGCCCTGCTCCACGCAGTCGATCGTCACGACGCTGCCGCGCGGCGCGTACCGCAGCGCATTGGACAGCAGGTTGCTCAGCGCGCGCTGGTACAGCGTCAGGTCCGCATCGACCCACGCGTGACCGTCGACCTTCACCTGCACGCCCGCATCCTCCGCGAGTGCCTCGTAGTAGCCGGCCACGCGCCCGGCCTCCTCCGCCGCATTCAATCGCCGCACGTCGATCGACGTGCCGGCCTGTTCCGAACGCGCGAGAAACAGCATGTCCTCGATCATCCGCGACAGCCGCTGGTATTCGTCGATGCTCGACTCGATCACGTTCCGGTATTCATCCGCGCTGCGCGGCTGCGACAGCACGACCTGTGCGGCCGCCTGCAGGTTCGTGAGCGGCGTGCGCATGTCGTGCGCGAGATTCGACGAGAACTGGCTCAGCCGCGTGAACGACTCGTTCAGCCGCCCGAGCATCCCGTTGAACGCGTGCTCGAGTTCCTTCAGCTCGCCCGCGGTATCGAGTTCCGGCAGCGGATGGGCGAGCCGGCTCGTCGACATCTGCTCGGCGCGCGCCGCGAACCGCCGCAGCGGGCTCAAGCCCAGCGCCGCGATGCCGTACGCGATCGCGGCCGCGAGCATCACACCGAACACCTCGATCACGACGATCGTATAAGCGTGCGTGCGCAGCAGCAGCATGTCGGCGCTGCGGTCGTACTGCACCGCGACGCGTACCACCGGCGCACCTGCGCCGGCGAGCGGCACGGTCGTCACGAGATACTGCTGCCGCGCGCCGGGCGGCGTGACGCCGACCGGCACGCGCCCCGCGTCGAGCGACAGCAGCGGTGCAATCAGCCGGAATCCGGGCGTGCCGACGAGGCGCGTGCCCGTCGCGTCGTAGATCGCGAGATCCATGTTCGGATGGCCGTGCAACTGGTCGATCCAGATATCGACGTTGCGCGTGACGTCTGCCGTCGAGCGCGCTTCGGCCAGGTGCGCGCCCAGCGCGGCGGAAATCCCGGCCATCTGCTCGGCGGCCGTCGTTTCGACGCGATTGCTGAGCGCCTCGTAAAGCGCGACCCCGCTCGACGCGAGGATCACCGACGTCGACAGGATGATCAGCGCGGTCAGGCGTCCGCGCAGCGTACGCGGCAGCAGTCGCGCGATCATGCGGCCGCGCCGCCGCGCGCTTCGAGCACGTAGCCCATTCCGCGCACGGTGTGGATCAGCTTCGGGTCGTACGCGTCGTCGATCTTCGAGCGCAGGCGCCGGATCGCCGAATCGACGACGTTCGTGTCGCTGTTGAAATTCATGTCCCACACCTGCGACGCGATCGTCGCGCGCGGCAGGATTTCGCCTTCGCGGCGCATCAGCAGCCACAACAGCGCGAATTCCTTCGCGGTCAGCAGGATCGTGTCGCCCTGCCGCGTGGCCTTGCGGCGCGTCAGGTCGAGTTCGAGGTCGGCCACGCGCAGCGTGTTCGAATCGCGCGGCTGGCCGCGCCGCAGGATCGACTTGATGCGCGCGGTCAGCTCGACGAAATCGAACGGCTTCGCGAGATAGTCGTCAGCGCCGAGCTCGAGCCCCTTCACGCGATCGCCGACGTCGTCGCGCGCGGTCAGGAACAGCACCGGCGTCGACTTGCTGCGCCGCAGGTTCTGCAGCAGCGTCCAGCCGTCCTGCCCGGGCAGCATCACGTCGAGCACGAGCAGGTCGTATTCCTCGGTCTCGGCCTGGTGCTGGCCCGTGATGCCGTCCTCGACCCAGTCGACGACATAACCTGCTTCCGTCAGGCCCTTGCGCAGATATGCGCCCGTCTTCGGTTCATCTTCGACAATCAGAATTCGCATCACGCATTACCCTTGAAAAAACCCAGCCGGCGCAGCGCGCCCGACACGAAGCCGCCGCCGAACCCGCCCGCCAGCGCGGCACGCCACGACACCGCATGGCTGACGCGGTACAGCACGGGCAGCACCAGCAGCGTCAGCGCCGTGGACGACAGGATACCGCCGATCACGACCGTCGCGAGCGGGCGCTGCACCTCGGCGCCGGTGCCGGTCGCGAACGCCATCGGCAGGAAACCGAGCGACGCGACAAGCGCGGTCATCAGCACCGGCCGCAGCCGCGTGAGCGCGCCTTCGCGCACGGCGGCCTCGAGCGGCGTCCCTTCGTCGCGCAGGTTGCGGATGAACGAGATCATTACGAGCCCGTTGAGCACGGCCACGCCCGACAGCGCGATGAAGCCGACCGCCGCCGTGATCGACAGCGGAATCCCGCGCAGCCACAGCGACACGACGCCGCCGCTCAACGCGAACGGAATGCCGGTGAACACGAGCAGCCCGTCCTTCACGTTGTTGAACATCACGAACAGCAGCACGAACACCATGAACAGCGCGAGCGGCACGACGAGCTTCAGGCGCTCGCTCGCGCTCTGCAGCTGCTCGAACTGCCCGCCCCACGACACCCAGTAGCCGGCCGGCACGCGCACGTCCTGCTGAAGCTGCTCGCGCGCGTCGGCGACGAACGAGCCGACGTCGCGCCCGCGCACGTTCGCACTGACGACCACCCGCCGCTTGCCGTCCTCGCGGCTGATCTGGTTCGGGCCCGGTGCGACGTCGATCGTCGCGAGCTCCGCGAGCGGCACGTACGGCGCCGCCGCGAGCGGCGCGCTGGCGCCGGCCGCCGGCGCGGGCAATGCGATCGGCAGCCGCTTGATCGCCTCGATGTCCGAGCGCAGCTCGTCGGGCAGCCGCACGACGATGTCGAAACGGCGATCGCCCTGGAACAGCGTGCCGGCCTTCTGCCCGCCGACGGCCGCGGCCACCGTATCCTGCAGGTCGGCCACGCTCACGCCGTAGCGCGCGAGCTTGTCGCGGTCGAGATTGACGGTCAGCACGGGCAGCCCCGTGGTCTGCTCGACCTTCACTTCGGACGCGCCCGGCACCTTCTGCAATGCCGCCGCGATCTGCTCGCCGGTCTGGTTCAGCACGGCCATGTCGTCGCCGAAGATCTTCACGGCGACGTCGCTGCGCACGCCCGAGATCAGTTCGTTGAAGCGCAGCTGGATCGGCTGCGAGAACTCGTATGCGTTGCCCGGCAGCTCGGCGAGCGCTTCCTCGATCTCCCGCACGAGCTGGTCGCGCGGCTTCTTCGGGTCGGGCCACCGGTCGGCGGGCTTCAGCATGATGTAGCCGTCCGACAGGTTCGGCGGCATCGGGTCGGCCGCGATCTCGGCCGTGCCAGTGCGCGCGAACACGCGCTCGATCTCGGGGAAGCGCGCCTTCAGCGTCTTCTCGATCGACTTCTGCATCTCGACCGACTGCGACAGGCTCGTGCCGGGAATCCGCAGCGCAGCGACCGCCAGGTCGCCTTCGTTCAGGCTCGGGATGAACTCGCTGCCGAGCCGCGTGGCCAGCCCGAGCGTGACGAGCACGATCGCGCCCGCGCCGAGCATCACGCGCACCGGCCGCGTCATGAATGCCGCGAGGACCGGCTCGTATGCGCGCCGCGCCCAGCCCATCAGGCGGTTCTCCTTCTCCTCGACGCGCTCGCCGATGAACAGCGCGACGGCCGCCGGAATGAACGTGACGGTCAGCACCATCGCGGCTGCGAGCGCCATCACGACGGTGATGGCCATCGGATGGAACATCTTGCCTTCGACACCGGTCAGCGCAAAGATCGGCAGGTACACGACCATGATGATCAGTTGCCCGAAGATCAGTGCGCGCCGCGCTTCCTGCGACGCGCCGAACACCTCGGCGAAGCGCTCGTCGCGCGTGAGCGGCCGGCCGGCGGCGGCCTGCGCATGCGCGAGCCGCCGCACGCAGTTCTCGACGATCACCACCGCGCCGTCGACGATGATCCCGAAGTCGAGCGCGCCGAGGCTCATCAGGTTCGCACTCACCTTCGCGTTGACCATTCCGGTGAAGGTCATCAGCATCGACAGCGGGATCACGAGCGCGGTGATCAGCGCCGCGCGCATGTTGCCGAGGAACAGGAACAGCACGGCGATCACGAGGATTGCGCCTTCGAGCAGGTTCTTCTTCACCGTCGCGACGGCCTTCTCGACGAGCACCGTGCGGTCGTACACGGGAATCGCCTTCACGCCGGACGGCAGCGTGCGGTTCACGTCCGCCATCTTCTCGGCGACGGCCTTCGCGACCGTGCGGCTGTTCTCGCCCATCAGCATGAAGACCGTGCCGAGCACGACTTCCTCGCCGTTCGACGTCGCGGCGCCGGTGCGCAGTTCGCGGCCGATGTCGACTACGCCGACGTCCTTCATCCGCACCGGCACGCCGCCGACGTTGGTCAGCACGATGTTCGCGATGTCGTCGACCGTGCGCGCCTGGCCCGGCACGCGCACGAGATACTGCTCGCCGCGCTTCTCGATGTAGCCGGCGCCGACGTTGTCGTTGTTGCGTTCCAGTGCGCGCACGACGTCGGCGAGCGTCAGTCCGTACGACATCAGCTTCGCCGGATTCGGCGCGACACGGTATTCCTTCACGTAGCCGCCGATCGAGTTGACCTCGGTCACGCCGCGCACGTTCCGGAGCTGCGGCCGCACGACCCAGTCCTGCAGTTCACGCAGGTCGGCCGCCGTATAACGCGTGCCGTCGGGCTTGCGCGCGGCGGCATCGGCTTCGACGGTCCACAGGTAGATCTCGCCGAGCCCTGTCGACGTCGGCCCCATCGCGGGCGCGACGCCGGGCGGCAGCTTGTCCTTCGCTTCCTGGATGCGCTCGTTGACGAGCTGCCGCGCGAAGTAGATGTCGGTGCCGTCCTTGAAGATCACGGTGACCTGCGACAGCCCGTAGCGCGAGATCGAGCGCGTCTGCTCGAGGCCCGGCAGCCCGGCCATCACGGTCTCGACCGGATAGGTGATGCGCTGCTCGGCCTCGAGCGGCGAATAGCCGGGCGCGGCCGTGTTGATCTGGACCTGCACGTTGGTGATGTCGGGCACCGCGTCGATCGGCAGCTTCTGGTAGCTGAACACGCCCAGTGCGGCCACGGCCGCGATCGCCAGCATCACGAGCCAGCGGTGCGCAATCGCAAAGCGGATCAGGCGTTCAAACATGGCGGGGTTCCTTGAAGCGGGGCACGGTCACTTTCGACGGACGGGCCGCCCGGCCGGCCGCCCGGCCGGCCACCCGGCGGGCCGGAAATCTGGCCGCGAATCTGGCCGCGAATCTGGCTGCAAATCTGGCCGCAAATCGGGCTGCGGACCGGGCCGTGCTTCGCACCACGGCGCACACGTGATGCTCATTCATGTTCCGCGCTCCCCTTGCCGAGTTCGGCCTTCAGCACGAAGCTGTTCGACGCCGCGTATTCCTGGCCCGGCTTCAGCCCCTTCAGCACTTCGGTCGCACGTTCGTCGCGCCGCCCCGTCTCGACGGCCTGCGCGACGAAGCCCTTCGGAGAACGCACGAAAACGGACGGTGCACCGTCGACGTCCTGCAGCGCGTCGCTCGCGACCGCGAGCGGCACGCCCTGCTTGCCCGCGTCGACCGACACGTTCACGAACATCCCGGGCCGCCACACGCCGTCCGGGTTCGGCAGCACGACGCGCGCGGGCGCGGTGCGCGTCTGTTCGCCGAGCAGCGAACCCACGTACGCGATCGGGCCGCTCGAACGCGATTCGAACGCGGTCGCGACGACCGTCGCGTCGCGGCCCACCCGCACGTCGTTGAGCCGCTGCGCCGGCACGGCCATCTCGGCCCATACCGTCGACAGGTCGGAGATCACGAACATGCTGGCATCGGCGGCGATCGCTTCGCCGGGCGTCGCATGCTTCTCGACGATCGTGCCCGCGAACGGCGCACGCAGTTCGTAGCGGTTCAGCGCGCCCGCGCCGGCGGGCGCATTCAGCGCGGCGAGCTTCTGCCGCGCGTTCTGCACGGCGATCTCGGCTTCGCGCAACTGCACCTGCGCCTGCTGGTAGTCCTGCTCGGCCGAAATACGCTCCTGCCACAGCGTGCGTTCGCGCTCGTAGGTCGCACGTGCGCCCGACAACCGGCGTTCGGCCGTCAGCAGCTCGCTGCGCCGGTCGGCTAGATCGGTGCTCGCGATCACGGCCAGCACCTGCCCCTTCGCGACGTTCTGCCCGAGCGACACCGACACCTGCTCGACGATGCCGGCCACGCGCGGCACCACGTGCGCGGTGCGATCCTCGTTGAACTTGATCTCGCCAGGGAGCTGGAACGGTGTCGCGATCTGCGCGGGGCCGGCCTTCGCGAGTGCGATCTTCGAGGTCGCCAGCTGCGCGTCGGTCAACGCGATCGCGCCGTCGGCGCGTGCGAACGGGAACGAGGCGGCGTCATTGCCCGCCTTCACGTCGATCGTCGCATCGAACACGTGCGGCTTGGCGATCGACTGCGCGGACACGAACTTCTGGCCGGCCGCGTCGAAACGCAACGGCTCGTGCGTGCGGTCGTAGCGAACCAGCGTGCCGGACACGGTGACGCCCTTGCCGGCCGGCTTGCCGTCGACGAACGGATAGACGACGAGGCGCGCGTCGCCGGGCTTCTCCGTCATCACGATTTCGACGGACAGCTTGCCGCGCCTGAGCACGATACCGCCGCGCTCGCCGGCGGCTTCGGTGGATGAAGCGGATTCGGGCGCCGCCGACGCGGACGTGTCGTTGCCGCCGCCGTTGCGCGTGACGCCGAGTGCGCCGAGGACGATCCCGGCGGCGCCGAGCACGACCGCCGCGATGATCAGGATTCTGCTGCGTGACATGATGATCCTTCAGGTAATGGAGGCGTCCGTTGCGCTATTGCGTGACAGGCACAAGCGGCACAAGCGGTACAAGCGGTGCAAGCGGCGTACCGACGAGCCGGCCGATGTCGGCACGCGCGGTATGGGCGTCGGCGAGCGCGCGCACGTATTGCGACTGGCCCTGGAACAGCGTGCGCTGCGCGTCGAGCACGTCGAGGAAGCTGAACTTCCCGAGTTCGTAGCCGCGCGACATCGCGTCGAGCGCGACGCGCGCGGCCGGCAGGATGTCGTCCTTCAGCCGCTGCGCTTCCTGCGCGGCGGCTTCGAAATTCGCGTAGGCCTGCGTGAGCTCCAGCCGCAGGCGCGTGCGTTCGCGATCGAGATCGGCGTTCGCCCGCGCGGCCTTGTGCGTCGCCTCGAGCAGCGCGCCCTTGTTCGTGTTGAACAGCGGAATCGGGATCGACACACCGACCACGGCCTGGTTGTCCGGCACGCCGCCCGTGGTCACGCGCTTCACGCCCGCGCTGATCGTCACGTCCGGAATGCGCCGCGCGCGTTCGAGCGATACGGCCGCGTTCGAGCGCAGCATCTCGGCGCGCGCGATCCGCGCGAGCGGCGCGTCGTCGAGTTGCGCGGTGAGCGCGGGCAGCGAATCGACCGGCGGCACGGCTTCGAGGTCGCCGAGCACCGCCAGCCGGCCGTCGCGCGCCTCGCCCATCACCGCGTTCAGCTTCTCGCGTGCGACCTCGACACGGCCGCGCGCCGTCACGACTTCGATCTGCACACCGGCCGCCGCCACGTGCGCCTTGGTCGCCTCGACCGGCGACACCTTGCCGGCCTGTGCACGGCGGCTCGCGAGATCCGCGGAACGCGCGGCGATCGCGGCCGATTCCTCGGTGACCTGAAGCTGGCGCTGCGCGGCGAGCAGCCCGTAGAACGCGGCGATCACGTCGGCGCGCACGACGGCGCCCTGTTCGTCGAGAGACGCATTGGCCGCCTCCCTGCCGTACGACGCGACGTCGAGCCGCGCGCCGCGTTTGCCGCCGAGTTCGATCGTCTGGTTCAGCAGCACGGTCGACGTGCGTTCGGCGCGACGGAAGCTTTCCTGCAGGAACGACACTTCCGGATTGGGGCGCGCACCGGCCTGCATCAGCGCGCCCGCGGATGCATCGACGTCCGCACGCGCGCCGCGCAGCGCCGGATTGTTCCGGGCCGCGGCCGCGAGCGCATCGGCAAGCGTCAACGAAGTGGAAGGGCGTGCGTCGGGTGGCGGTGCGCCGATCGGCGCGGCGCTGCCGGAGGCAGCCGGAGCCGGCCCCGGCGACAGCGACGGCTGCGCATGAGCCGTCGCGGCCATCGCGAAGACAACGGCCACGGCGAGGTTGAGCTTGAGCATGTTCGGTTCTGCGGTAACGGTTCGCGACCGATGCTACGGTCCGGCCGCAGTGCGAACATGAGGCGAAGATGACATTTCCGTCATCTTGGGGGCGGCCGCGCGCGAGCGTGCTGTGCCCTGCGGGAATGGCATCCCGCGTAGACGATCAGGAGGATCGGGTGAACGTGCAGCCCGACGGCCGCGAGGAAGACTGCGGAGGATCGGGGAATCGGGGAATCGGCGCGCGTGCGCCGAAACCCCGGTGCGCAAATCAGGCTGTCCCTTGCTTCGCGCGCCGGCGCTGCACGAGCCAGTCGAGCAACTGCCGCCCGTCGCGCTCGCCGAACCACCGCGCGTGCCCGATCAGATACCCGTCGTATGCGATATCGACGATGGCCGGCGCATCGATGATGCAGCCGAAATAAGCCACTTCCGACAGCGCGAACTCCGTATGCACGATCGGCAGCATCGCGACCAGTGCCGCATAGGCTTCGTCGCCCAGCGGTTCGAGTGACTCATACCCGTCGAGCAGCGCGTCGATCTGCGCGTACTCGACGCGCCGCGCGTCGGCCGGCGCCATCCAGTCGACCGTATTGCGCTCGATCGCGAGCGCGAGGTCCATCACCGCGCAGGTGCGATCCGACAGCCCGAAATCGAGCACCGTCCGCACCTGCGCGCCGGGCCCCGCCTCGGTCCACAACAGGTTCGACGCGTGCCAGTCGCCGTGCGTCCACAGCGGCGGTAGCGCGGGCAGCAGCGGCACGAGGCGCGCGTGATACGGGCCGATCGCGTCGGCCACGTCGCCGCGCCAGTCGCGCGCGCCGAGTGCGCGCACGAGCAGCGGCTGCGCCTCGACCCAGCGTTCGAGCGCGCCCGCCAGATCGTCGGACGACAGCACGCGGAAGCTCGACAGCAGCGTGCGCACGGGCCGCGCCGGCGCATCGTAGCCGGCCGACGCGCGATGCAGCTCGGCCAGCGCGCGGCCGGCCGCGTAAGCGTGCGACGCATGCGTGAACGGCTGCCACGACATCACGCCGCGATACGGGTCGACGCCGGGCGCGAGCACATGCACTTCGTAGGTCCAGTCGCCGGACGCGAATGCGGTCGCACCGTTGCGATCCGCGAGCACGTCGACCACCGGCATGCCGCGTTCGCGCAGGTGCGCGATGAAGCGATGCTCTTCCTCGAGCCCCGCGACATCGCGCAGGCTCGCGTGATGACGCTTGACGAACAGCCCGCGCCCGTCCGCCATCCGCACGAGCACGGCCGCCGCGAACTGTCGCGGGCTGTGCCACGTGAGCCGCTCGGGCTCGCCGGCGCCGTCGATGCGCGCGAGCACCGCCGCCACCTCGTCGTGCGTCATCAGCGGCCAGTCGCGTTCGGCCTGCTCGCCGTCGACACCGAATTGCGGCGGCGCGACGTCACGCGGCAGGGCGCCGTCCGGCTCGAGTGGGAATGACATGAACGACGTTGCTCCGTAGTTGAATCGGCGCGTGAATCAGCGCGCGCCGCCGCCCGTTGCCAGCGCACCGCCGGCCGCCGCGCGCAGCGCCGCGGCCGTGCGGCTCCAGTCGCGCCAGCCGACGACGGCCAGCCCGATGAACAACGCGTAGAGGCCGGCCGTCAGATACAGTTCCTTGAACACGAACATCCCGACATACACGACGTTCACGACGATCCACAGCCCCCACGATGCGATGTAGCGCCGCGCGGTCCAGTATTGCGCGACGAGGCTGAACGCGGTCAGCGAGGCATCGACGAACGGCAGCGCCGCATCGGTCCAGCGCGCCATCATGCCGCCGAGCAACGCGCTGCCGACGACGGCCGCGATCAGGTCGGGCAGCATCTGCATCGGCCGCACGCCCGTGACGGGCGCGACATCGCCTGCCGGCGCCGCATTGCCGTCGGCCTCGCTCGCGCGCTGCGCGAGCCAGCGTTGCCAGCCGTACACCTGCAGCACCGCGAACGCGCCTTGCAGCAGCATGTCCGAATACAGCTTCGCGTCGAAGAAGATCCAGCCGTACAACGCGACCGACACGAGCCCGACCGGCCAGCACAGCATGCGCCGCTTCGCGGTCAGCCAGATCGCGAGCGCGCTGACGATCACGCCGGCGATTTCGAGTGGGGACATCGTCTGTGCTCTCCAGGTTAGCTGCCGGGGCTGCGGGTCACGCGGCCGGTTCCGGACGGTCAGAAATCATAGGTCAACGACACGCGGGCGGTGCGCGGCGCACCCGGGAACAGGTACGCATCGCCCTGCTGCTCACCCGCGTCGCGCCAGTAGAACTTGTTGAACAGGTTGTCCACCGACACGCGCAACACCGTGCGATGGCCGCCGATCTTCGTCGTATAACGCGCGCCGAGATTGAACACGAACCACGCCGGCACCTGCGCGGTGCCCTCCTCGTTCGCGTTGCGGGCCGCGCTGTACTCGACGCCGCCCAGCACGTTCAGCCCGGCCACGCCCGGCACCGCGTAGTCCGCATACAGCGACGCGCGCAGCGCAGGCACGTTGATGACCTGGTGCCCTTCGTAGGCCGGCGAACCCGAATCGTACGCGCGCGCGCGAATCGCCGCGACGCTGGCCGTCAGCCCCAGCCGCTCGGTCACGCGCCCGGCCGCGCCGAGCTCGATCCCCTGGTGCCGCTGCGTGCCGCGCTGCACGAACGTGTAGGTCGTGCCCGATGCGTCCGGATCGGCGAACTGGAACGGCTTGCTGATGGAGAACACGGCGGCCGTGAGGCTCAGCCGGTCGAGCCAGTCGTATTTCGCGCCGACCTCGAACTGGTGCGATTCGACGGGCGGCAGGAACGCATACGCGTTGGTCGCGCGCACGGGCGCCTGGTCGCCGAGCGACAGTGCCTTGCTGTACGACGCGTACAGCGACAGCACGTTCACCGGCTTGTAGACGAGCGCAACCTGCGGCAGAAACACCGAGCGGTCGGTGTGCGTCGCGTCGCCGTCGAGGCTGCTCCAGCTGCGCTGGCGCAGCAGCACCTCCTTGCCGCCCGCGAGCACCTGCCAGTGTTCGCCGATGCTGATGCGGTCGAGCCCGAACACGCCGTACTGCCACGAATCGAGCTGCGGATACGACGGCCCGGGCGTATTCGGCGACGGTGCAAACGAGACGTCGGGTCCGTAGATGTTCTCGCTGCCGACATAGTCGTACACGGCGGTCGCCATGTGCACGACGCGGCGCTGCACGCTCACGCCGAGCGTCAGCTCGTGCCGCAGCGGCCCCGTCGCGAACTTGCCGGTCGTGACGGCACGCAGGTCGTCGTTGCGCCGGTATTCGCCGGGGCTGCGGAAGTCGTACACGTCGTAGTCGCCGTTCGCGCCGAAGAAGAACGGCGACGTCGCGCCGGCCGTGCAGCTCGCCGCGTAATAGCAACCGTACGCGAACGCGCTGTTGTCGTCGATCATCGTGCGGCTGCGGCCGGCGGCGATATACGCCTTCCAGTCGTCGTTGAACTGGTAGTCGAAGCGCGCGTTCAGGTTCAGCGCGTCGGTCGTCACCGGTTTCGCCCACGGCTGCGTGCCGAGCGCCTTCGACGTCGTCTTGACCGACGGCACGACGGTGCCGCCGAGCAGCTGGTAGCCGGGCGCGGAACGCTGGATCCACTGCTGGAATTCGGCATTGAGCTGCAGGCTCGCGCGCGGGCTGATGTCCCAGTCGGCGGCGATCGAGCCGAACGTGCGCCGTCCGTTCGTGCCGTCGACGTAGGAGTGCATGTTCTCCTTCGCGGCATTGATCCGGAAACCGAACTGATTGTCGGGGCCGAAGCGGCGGCCGAGATCGACGGCCGCCGACGTCGAGCCGCGGCTGTCGACGCCACCCGTCACGCTCGCGACGTTCGCCGAGCGCTTCGTCACGAAGTTGATCACCCCGCCGGGCGCGACGACGCCGCTGTCGATGCCCGCAAGCCCCTTCAGGATCTCGACGCGCTCCTTGTTCTCGAGCGGCACGTTCTGCTCGCCGGACACCGTCAGCCCGTCGATCCGGATCGCGCTCGCGAGATCGACCGGAAAACCGCGGATCGCAAAGCCTTCGAAATAACCGACCGGCGCATAGTCGTTGACGACCGACGCGTCGTTGCGCACGACGTCGCTCAGCCGCTTCGCTTGCTGGTCGTCGAGCTGCGCGCGCGTGACGACGCTCACCGACGCCGGCGTATCGCGCAGCGGTGCGTCGTCGAGCCCCGCGACGGATGCCGTGCGTGCGCGCAGCGCGTTGCCGCGCTCGCCGCTCACCGTGATCGTCGGCAGCGTCGCGCTGCCGGCCGCCCCGGCGTCCGGC